>JAIRVN010000172.1 GCA_031253875.1 Deltaproteobacteria bacterium
GATGCGATGTCCCAGAGCAGGGGAGAAGCCACATTATAGGGAAGATTGCCGATAATTTTCCAGGGGCGGTCGGGAGTAATCCGGTTCCAGGCGAAATGCATCACATCCATCAGCACTACGTGCCCGTCACCCGCTTTCCGGCGCTCTGTCGCCCAATAGCCGTCCTTTTCCACCAGGAGCAGGCAGGCGGGATTCGCTGCCCGCAGTAACGCGGAAAGCGCCCCGGAACCCGGACCGATCTCCAGTACCCGATCCTGCGGGCCGATCTCCAGCAATTGCACGATACGCTCCGCTACAGAGCGCTGGCGCAAAAAATGCTGGCCGAGGCTTTTTTTAGCTTTTGGCGTTTGCATGCGCGAAACACACGAAAAACTTACAGCACATCAAATTTCTCAAACTTCATGACCAAACCGGCCCGGCCCTGGGTGGCGGAACGCAGGAACGTGGCAAAGCCGAACAATTGGCGCATGGGTGCAAGACCCCGCATAATTTTCTGCCCGGCGCGCTCGAAGAGGTCCTCGATCTTGCCGCCGCAGCCGCCGAAAAGGCTCAAGGCCGGGCCGAGATACTGTTCCGGTACGGAGATTTCCACCGCCATAACAGGTTCGAGGGCCACCGGCGAAGCGGCGGCCAAAGCGTCACGCAAGGCCTGTCCGGCGGCCATGTGGTGTCCCGGGGGAGAAGATACGCCTTCACGACCGACAAGGCCGGCAATCTCCACCTCCACATCCTGCACCGGGTAGGCGGTCAGCGCGCCGCTTTGCAGGGCGTCGGCAACGCCCTGCCGCGTGGCGTCGAGCAGGCTTTTTGACCAGACTTTGGGCCAGACGCGGGAAGGCTCCCGCAGGAACGCGCCAAAAAAGATATGGTTGCCGCTGCCGCGCGTACGCGGCCTGACACGTACGCTCACATTGCCGTAATGGCGCTCCTTGCCGAGTTCGCGGTCGAACTCCGCCTGGGCGCTTGCGGTCTTGCGTATGGTCTCGCGCAGCACTACCTGCGGATTGCCCGCGCGGGGCGCAATGCCGTATTCGCGGCGGATGCGTTCCTGCAAGACATCCAGATGCAGTTCGCCCATCCCGGAAACATAGCGATGCCCGGAAGCCTCTTCCACATGCACGGTCAAGGTGGGATCCTCGGCAACAAAACGTTCCAGAGCCTCGTCAAGCACCTTGCCTTCGTCGGCGTTGCGCGGTTCCAGGGCCAAGGTGATCACGGGCTGATACACGGCAATGGGTTCGAGCAACAGGGGACGTTCCCGGCTTCCGTAGGTGTCGCCCGTCTGCGCCGAGCGCAAGCCGACCACGGCCACAATATCCCCGGCATACGCTTCGGCAAGCTGTTCGCGCCTGTCGGCGTGCAAGCGGTACATGCGGTGCGCGCGGTCATCCGTCCTGCGCGAAAGGTTGCGGCAGGCGTCGCCCTCGCGCAGCGTGCCCGCATACAGGCGCAGCAGAGCCAGCTTGCGCCCGTGTTCCATCAATACTTTGAACACCAGGGCACTGAGCGGCATAGCGGGGTCGGGCGCTATGGGCATGCTGCTGCCATCCTCGGCCTGCCCCTGGGCAGCGGGCCGATCCAGCGGAGAAGGCAAGTATCGGCACACCGCGTCCAGTACGGGCTGTACGCCGCAATTGCGCAGGGCCGAGCCGCAGAGCACGGGCGTGACCAGGCGGGCTATGCAGGCCCGGCGCAGGGCGGCATGAATGTCTTCCTCAGTATAGGCGCCGCCCAAATAGGCTTCAAGAAACACCTCGTCCGCCTCGGCCAGGGTTTCCAGACTGCGCTCGCGCACGGCACGGGCCTCTTGCGCCTGCTCCGGCGCCAGGGGAGCGCGGAATATCATGCTGCCCTGGGATGCCGCATCAAAATGCAGGCTTTCCATGGCAATCACATCAATAATGCCTTTGAAATTTTCGCCTTCGCCCAAGGGGATATGCAAAGGCGCCGGCGTTGCGCCGAGGCGCGTACGCAATTCCTCGACCACTGCCGCGAAGTCAGCGCCGCTTCTGTCCATCTTGTTGATAAAAGCCAGTTTGGGCACGGCAAAATGTTCAGACTGGCGCCACACGGTTTCTGACTGGGGTTCTACTCCGGCAACAGCGCAAAAAACCCCCACCGCGCCGTCAAGCACACGCAGAGAACGCTCCACTTCAATGGTAAAATCCACATGTCCGGGGGTATCGATAAGGTTGACGGCATGCCCCTGCCAGACGCAACTGGTGCAGGCGGAATTGATGGTAATGCCGCGTTCCTGCTCTTCGGGCAGATAGTCCATGGTGGCGTTGCCGTCATGCACTTCGCCCATGCGGTGAATTTTTTCCGTGTAAAAAAGCATGCGTTCGCTGAGCGTGGTTTTGCCGGCGTCGATATGGGCAATGATGCCGATGTTCCGCAACCGGGCAAGCGGCATGTTCACGGCAGATCCCGGGTATCCGGATGATCGGGGACGGGACCGAACAGCAGGGCGCGCGTACGGAAAAAATCCGGCGTCAGCGACGGATGCAGCCAGCAGCCCTCCATGCCGGGCGGAAAAACCAGCGGCGCCTGTTCTTGTCCGGCGTCCGGCCAGGAACAGTACACGGCGTCCGGGGCGGCCTGTTCCGCGCTTGCGGCGTCCGGATGCGCCAAGTGTATCAGTTCCGCGTCGGGTTCAGCACCGCAAATGCGCAGCACGGGCGCGCGCCGTTCTTCCCAGCAGGGCAGCTCCGCTTCGTCGGCAGCGACGCGCAGGACGGACAATGCGCCCCGGTGCAACAAAACAAGCCGCCCCTGTCCCGGCTGCGCGGCCAGGCCGCGCACGAGATCCAGGCTTTGGGACAGTTCCAGGACATATATCTGCTCCTGGCCCGCGAGTTCAAGCGCGCACAGCAGTTCCGGCCGCGCCGGGCCCGGCGTGCATACGCAGAGCACGAGCGGCACGCGGGCAAGTAGGGCAGGCATCGTAGCGGCCAGGAGCCGGGGGGCTGACGCGTAGTCTGCCGCGAAGATCACCAGCGCCCAATCCGCCGGCCTGCTGCATGCGCGCGTCCGGAAGCCATGGACACAGCGCAGCACGCTCTGTTCCTCCCAATCCGGCGCTTCACCGAAAAAAACGTGGTGTACGGCCAAGGTATGTTTGCACACGGCGAGCAGTTCGGGCGCGGTAGCCTCATAGGCGCGCGCCAGCTCGCTATCGGAAACGAGGCAGGCCGCCAGCCAGGAAGGTAGTGCCGGCACGGACGCGATCATGGCTTCAAGGCCGGATCGCGTATGCCCAGGCGCTCTTTCATATACAATTTCATGAGTTCGCTGATAAGATCCGCACGCCCGAGCTGCCGGGCGTACGCCCCATCTTTGAGCACCGCCTGGAAATCCTTGCCGGAAAGCACGCTGTCGCCGCGGGCGCTGTTCGCCAGAGCGGCGGCATGCGGCTCGAACGCCGCGCGCAGAGCATCATCATCCATGTTCGTCAACGCTTGATGACGTTCATAGATCGCTGCGGGCTCCGGCAAGTTCTGCGCGTCCAGCACCTGGCGCATGTTGGTCAGAAAACGCTCTCCGCCGGTTCGGATATGCGTGCTTTTCACCATGTTCATATTTGACCAGCCGGCTTTGAGCCATTTGAAAAAGGCCTGGCCGCTGCCCTCGCCGCTGGGGTACGCCAGGCTGACAAGGGCCGAGTCATACATGTAGGTTTCCGCCCAGCCCACAAGCTTGAGGTTGGAGCCCACCACCTTGGTATAGACGTAATTCCAGTTGCTGTCGTTGCCCACAATGGCGGCTTTACGGCCAACGGACGAAGGCCCGTCCTGGCGCGCCACGGAAAACAGCACCGGCTTGCCGTCCACATGCAGCAGCACGACAAGACGGCGCAGCGTATAGTTATAATAGCAGCCGCTGAAGGCGTCCGGGGTGATTTCTTCATATTCCGCACCCCGCAGAACAAGCATACCCTGCGTGTCGAGCCGTTCCCAGAGCTTGACGTTTTCTTGCGCCAACTGGCTGTCCGGCAGCCAATTTCCACGCCGCAGCACCATGGGGTAGAGAACTTCCGTGGGAAGCTGCGGGTCGAAACAATAACGAACCAGTCTGGCAAAGGAACTGCGGAAGGTCTGGCGCAGCATCGCTCCTTCGCCGTGTTCGCGTTTTGCTACGCGGATCTCGTCAGGGTTCGTGGCGGGCGACATCATAAAACGCGCCAGCTTGGCCAGGTCCGCTTCCGCGGGCAGGCTCGCGCCAGCGGGCACGGCCGCGATCAGGGCCGTCAAGGTGTTTTCCAGTTCCGGCGCGAGTTTTTCGCCTTTTACCGTGTTCTCCTGCTTGCTGGCATCATTGAATGAGGCATGCGCATCCGCAAGGCCGGACAGGGACGCGACAAAACACAGCGCAAGCGCCAGAAGCACGACGCGAACGCCCTGAAGCCGGAAGACGCGGGGGGGACAGGCACGACAAAGGAGCATGCAAACCTCGTCACGAGAACATTGTTACTTTGCACAGGCAGGAGGGGTATAGCACTTCATGCGCCGGGCGTCAAAAGAGACTGACCGATGGCGTGGGCACATACATGACGCCTCCTTTGGATTGTGTGTCAGACGACACAGGGAACACTCCGCGCCCTCTGGACAAGCGTGTGCAAAAATGTCGTCGTCGGGTTCTTGCTTTTTGTGATATGTAATATTACGATGTATTACAAATAGCGATGTGCGGAGGTGCAAACAATGACTTCCATGTCTATGCGTTTACCGGCGGAGCTGGCGAACCAGTTGAGGGCATTGGCGGAAGCGACTGGCAGAACGAAAAGCTTTCTTGCCGTCCAGGCAATTCAGGATTTTGTTGAGCGGGAAGCTTGGCAGGTGGCGGAAATCAAGAAAGGACTGGCCGAAGCGGACGCTGGAGATTTTGCCACGGATGCAGAGAACGCGGCATTAAATGCTAAGTGGGGATATCGTGCGGGTTAGGTGGCTCAGAACTGCAAACCGCAATCTGGACGCCGCAATAGAGAATATTGCCCGTGATGATCCGGATGCAGCGAGAGAAGTATATGCCTGCATTCGCGCGCGCGTTGCTGATTTGGCGAAACATCCGGAGATTGGAAGGCCCGGAAGGGTCTTTGGGACGCGGGAACTTGTAATTGAAAAATATCCTTATCTTGTCCCGTATCGGATTCGCGGAAAGGAAGTGCACATTATTCGCGTTTTTCATACAAGCCAGAGGTTGCCGGAAGCTTGGTAGGCACATCCAAACGCCGTGCGTACGTGCGCGTCTGTATGCCCGTGATCCGGACGGCTGAAGAAGCCACGGAAGCCGCCGTTACCGCATTTGCCATCGATTTGCCTGCTCATGACCAAATGCGGGCCAGCAACGAATTGCGCAAACAAGGCGTATTTGTTTCCCCTTCCGGGGTACTCTCCATCTGGCTACGGCACAATTTGGCCTCTATGAAGCAGCGTTTGCTTGTGCTGGAAAAAAAGGCAGCCGAAGCAGGCATTATATTCACAGAAGCCCAAGTACAGGCCCTGGAACGCAAAAAACAAGGCGACGAGGCTTGCGGCGAAATCGAGACGCATCATCCCGGTTACCTTGGCAGCCAAGACATCTTTTATGCCGGCACCATCAAAGGCGTGAGGCGTCTTTACCAGCAGACCTTTGGAGAAGGGCCGAAGACTTCCATGTTTCAATCCACGCCCCCGCGTGAGGGGGCGACTCACCCAGGAAGTATTGCCCGTCATCCTGGACAAGTTTCAATCAAAACGTCATCAAACACAAGACCGGACTTTTGCACCTCGCCGCAGAACTGGGCAACATCTCCAAAGCCTGCCGCATCATGGGCTTTTCGCGAGATACCTTTGATCGGTATCAAACAGCGCGAGACGACCGCCCTATCTCCTCCGGCCTGCCCAAATTGGAAATAATATATAATATGCTGTTATTATTAAATTAAAAAATATTTTTATAATGC
>JAIRVN010000180.1 GCA_031253875.1 Deltaproteobacteria bacterium
GGGGTTGCGCGCGATGCGCAGGGGAGGAGAGCTTGCCGTCGGAAACTCCGCTTCCAGGCAGCTTTGCAGCTTTCCGGCATGATGCCCCAGTACAACGATGACCGACAGCAGATCCGGCAGGCCGAGCACTTTTTCCACAACATGCGCGACAAGCGGCCTGCCCTTCCAGGGCAGGAGCAGTTTGCCTCCGCCAAGGCGCGTGCCGCCCCCGGCGGCAAGCACTAAAGCGGCCGATCCGGCGTGAGTTTGCGGCATTTCAGGCGCTCCACGCGGGCCGCGCCCAGGTAGACGGCCCTCACAAAAGCGGGGTTACTGGCAAAAAGGGCTTCGGCAATGGCTTCGCCCGCCTCAAGAGCGCCGGGCAGATCGCTCTGGTTGCAGAAAAGCAGGCGCACCGCCGCGTCTGGACTATTTTTGAACAGCCCGTTAGGATGTAGCGCCAGCGCAGCCATTGCATCCGGCGTAATGGCGGCGCCGGGGATAAGCCCGGTGACCTCGGCAAAACGCTCCGGCCGGAAGACGCGTTCAGGCGTGAAAGCTCGCGAGAGGCAAGACAGCCCTATAACGCCGATAACCACGGTTGTTCCGGCGGGGATGACCGGCTCATGCCTGGCAGGCGCCTTGACGGGCCTGCCGGCGGAGCCGTCCGCCTCAACAAAGATCCAAGGGGTAAAAGCGCGCTCCGCCAAGGCATCCACCTCAGCGGCGCTGTATCCGTATACCTTGCCGGGATCGCCTCCGGGCGGACTCTGCCGGGCGGCGAACATGGCCCCGGCGCCCGGCGGAAGCAGAGCGGCCGGGTCGGCTTCAAAACTCGCGGGCAGCCGGGTCATGACGCCGGGCGGACGCATTTTGGCGGTGGTTGTACACAGTGCTCTGTACCCGGCTTCGGCGGCCTCCTCGCCCAAGGCATACAGCAGGGTCGTTTTTCCTCCGCCGCCGGTGAGGCAGATAATGCCCGGTCCGATATGTTCCAGTTCGGCCAAAAGCGAAACGGTGCGCATAAAAAACCTTCCGCGCATCCAAAACGGCAGCCGTTCGGGATGCAAGACTGGAGAAACACGCGATGACATACCAGAATATCCCCGGCCCCCGCGCCTGCCGCATACTCATCAAAGGCGCGGGCGAAATGGCTTCCGGCATAGCGGTACGCCTGTACCGGGCGGGGATACGCGAAATTGTGCTTCTGGAAACGCATGTGCCCCTGGCCGTGCGCCGCACGGTCAGCTTTTGCGAAGCCGTGTACGACGGCGAACAGGAGGTGGAGGGAGTTCCCGCCCGCCTGGCGCGAAACACGCGGGACATCACCGACCTGTGGCAACGGGAAATACTCGCCGTGGCCGTGGACCCAAAATGGCGCTTCCTCAAACTCCTGCGTCCGCATGTGAGCATAGACGCGATCCTGGCCAAACGCAATCTGGGCACAAGACCGAACGAAGCGCCGCTTGTACTGGCGCTGGGGCCGGGCTTTACGGCCGGAGTGGACGCGCACGCCGTGATTGAAACCCGGCGCGGCCACAACCTGGGACGGATATACTCTATCGGCGGGGCGGAAGCCGATACGGGCATTCCGGATGGTATAGCGGGCTATACGCATGAACGGGTGCTGCGCTCTCCCGCGGCGGGCACGGCGGAAGCCCGCAAGCGCATAGGCGATCCGGTGCGGGCCGGAGAAATCGTACTTACCGTGAACGCGATTCCGGTGCGGGCCGAAATCGATGGCGTGCTCAGGGGGCTTGTCCGTCCGGGCGTCCATGTTCCTGCCTCGGCCAAAGTGGGAGACATAGACCCTCGCGGCAATCCCGTCCATTGCCTGAGCGTGTCGGACAAAGCGCGCGCTTTGGGCGGCGCGGCGCTGGAAGTCGTGGCCGCGTATTTGTGGCGGCACAATATGTGCGCGTAAGCGCCATGTCGCGGAACCGGCGCGCGGCGGCGAGGTTTTTTGCAGCCCGACGGGCCAATTTTTGACGAAAAGCCGGCAGTGCATTGCCAACAAACAGCAAACAGCGTAAAGCCAGTTCCAGGATGCAATCTGCGTCGATTGTATTATGGCAACAGCCCTGCAAAAGTTCGTGCAACACGCCTAATCTTTTTACCGCCGCGCCGCTTTCGGCCTTGCCGTTTCTCGTGACGGTTTTTGAACAAGCCCGGACGGCAATCGCGGTGTTTGCCCTGGCAACGGAATCTGACGGAGGGTGACGTGCTGTCTCAGGACTATGTGTTTCCAAGAACTGTCGAGTCCGCTTTGGCCCTGCTCAAGGAGTACGGCGGCAAAGCCATCATTATCGCCGGGGGCACGGATCTGGTGCTTCTGGAAGCCCGCAAAAAAGAAACAAGCGCCGTGCTGGTGGATATTTCTCATATTCCGGATTTGTGCGGCATCCGTGAGGAAGAGGGGTGGATCGTGCTGGGGGCCAACGTCACGCACAGCGAAGCCGCTTTTTCTCCGCTTATCAGGCAAAAAGCTTTGGCCTTGGCCATAGCCAGCGGCAAAGTGGGGGGCAGACAGATACGCAACATCGCCACCGTAGCCGGGAACATTGTCGCCGGGCACCCCGCTGGCGACGCCGCCGTGGCCCTGACCGCCCTGGGCGCGACATGCGTGATCCGCTCTCCCGATGGCGCGCGGCGCGAACTCGGCATGCCGGAAATGTACGCCGGCCTGCACGTAAGCGCCGTGGACTGCCATGCGGAACTGCTCACCCATATCCGCATTCCCGCCCAAGGACCAGGAGAAGGCTCCAGCTACCAGCGCATGGAACAGCGCAAAGCCCTTTCCTTGCCCATGCTCTGCGTGGGCGCCAGGGTGGCCATGAACGGCAAGAAGATCAAAAGCGCCAGGATCGCCATAGCGCCTGTGGGCCCGAGACCGCAACGCGCCACGGAGGCCGAAGACTTTCTGGCCGGCAAGACCGCCAGCCCCAACGTTTTTGCCAAGGCCGCCGCCTTGGCGGATAAGCACGCCGCCTTCCGCACCAGCGCCGTGCGCGGCTCCAGTGAGTTCCGCCACGCTGTCCTGCCGGTGTTCGTAGTCCGCGCGCTTGAAGAGGCTGTCGCCCGCGCCGCCGGCGCATAACGCCAAGCTGCAATCACACGGCTTGCAACTCAGGAGATATTTCGAACATGGCCAAAGTCATCTCTTTTCTGCTCAACGGGGAGCGTGTAGAGCTTTTTGCGGATCCCGGCATGCTCCTGGTGGATGCTCTACGCGACGAACTTAAACTCACCGGCACCAAGATCGGCTGTAAGACCGGCGGCTGCGGCGCTTGCACGGTGATCATGAACGGCTTGGCCGTGAACTCCTGCCTTATTCCCCTGGGCAAGGCGGAAGGCGCAAACATAGTGACCATTGAGGGTTTGGCCGATCTGGACAAGCTGCATCCGGTGCAGCGAGCCTTCATCGACCACGGAGCCGTCCAGTGCGGCATGTGTACGCCGGGCTTCATCATGTCCGCCAAGGCCCTGCTGGATAACAATCCCAGCCCGGATCGGGAGCAGATCCGCGAAGCCCTTTCCGGCAACATCTGCCGCTGCACCGGCTATGTGAAAATCGAGGAAGCCGTGGCTTCGGCGGCCGGACGCATGCATGGGGACAAGAACCATGAAGGCTGCGCCCGCTGCGGGGAGGGAACGCAATGAGCAGGGAATGCAAATTCAAGTATGTGGGCCGAAGCATACCCCGGCGCGACGGCGTAGACAAGGTGACCGGACGCGGGCTCTTTGCCTCCGATATTTCCCTGCCCGGCATGTTGCACGCCAAGGTGTTACGCAGTCCGCATCCGCACGCAAAAATTCTGCGCATCGACACCAGCGAGGCCCGGGCCATGAAAGGAGTGCGCGCCGTCGCCACCCACGAAGACTGCCGCAAAAGCCTCTACAACGCAGCCATCCCCATGTTCACCACAGTGCCGGGCAGCGAACGCATTCTGGATCAGTACATCTTTGATTCCCGCGTGCGCTTCGTGGGCGACGAAGTGGCCGCCGTGGCTGCGGACAGCCCGGAAATCGCTGCCGCGGCCGTCAGGGCCATCAAGGTGGAGTACGAGCTGCTGCCCTTTGTCCTGGATCCGTTTGAAGCCATGAAAAAAAATGCGCCGGAACTGCACCCCGGCAAGAACATTACCCCGGAAGTCCGCAACGTGCCCGGTGCAATCACCCGTATCGTTTGGGGCATTTCCGATCCCGGCCCCAAGGGCGCCAAGGAACTTGAGGCCGCCTTCAAGGCTTGCGACGTGGTGCTGGACGAAACCTTCCAAGCGCCCATCGTCAAGCAGATGCAGATGGAAACCATGTGCGCCACGGCCAAGTTCGAGGGCGACGGCCAGCTCACCGTCTGGAGCACCACCCAGACTCCGCATCCCACGCGTTTTATCCTGGCCTC
>JAIRVN010000185.1 GCA_031253875.1 Deltaproteobacteria bacterium
ATGCTGGATTATGTGGATATTCGTTTTGATATCCTCGATGTCCCCCCCTGCATCCGGCTGGAGGCGGAAGTGCGCTGCACGGGACGCACCGGCGCGGAAATGGAGGCGCTTGTCGCTGCGCAAATGGCGGCAGCAGCCATCTATGACATGTGCAAAGCGGCGCAGAAGGACATATGCATCACCCAGGTGCGCCTGCTGCGTAAATCCGGCGGCATGAGCGGAGATTTTTCGGCGCCATGATCAGCTACCCGACCATCGACCCCATAGCTTTTTCCTTGGGGCCGCTGCATTTGCGCTGGTACGGCTTCATGTACCTTTTAGGTTTTCTTTCCGCGTGGCTGCTGGCGCGCGGCCGCATCCGCCGGGGCAGGCGCCCCCTGCCGGGCGTACGTCCTTGGACTACGGCGGAATTTGACGACCTTGCCACCTGGGTTTTTTTGGGCGTTATCGCCGGGGCGCGCGTCGGCTATGTCCTTTTTTACGATCTGTTCATGTTCTTTGAAGACCCGCTTGAACTGTTCCGTATCTGGCACGGCGGCATGTCGTTCCACGGGGGCTTCTTGGGCGTGCTGCTGGCTTTTTGGTATTTCGCGCGCAGAAGCGGGCGCAGCTTTTTGGAAATTTCCGACTTTATCGCCCCTCTCATCCCTCCGGGATTGTTTTTCGGGCGCATCGGCAATTTCATCAACGCCGAACATTGGGGTACGCCCAGCAATCTGCCTTGGGCCATGATTTTTCCGGGCGCCGGCCCCTTGCCGCGCCACCCCTCGCAACTGTATGAAGCCGCCCTCGAAGGCTTTGTACTGTTCGTGATCCTGTGGGCCGCGTCCTCCCGCACGCGCCGAAAAGGCTTGGTCTCCGGTCTGTTCGCCCTGTTGTACGGCATCTTCCGCTGCGTCATGGAACTGGTGCGCGAGCCGGACGCCCATATCGGCTATCTGGCGTTCGGCTGGCTGACACTGGGACAATTGCTGACTGTGCCGCTCGTGCTTGTCGGCGTCTGGCTGATTGCGCGCGCGTATAACTCCGAGGAATAACACATATGGATCTAACACTTTTTTTCCGCAATGAAGTCAAACCCGCCATGGGCTGCACCGAGCCGGGGGCCGTTGCCTATGCCGCCGCCACTGCGGCGCGCCTGCTGCAAGGCAAAGTGCAGCGCCTGGAGATGGATCTTTCTCTGGGCATGTTCAAAAATGGCCGGGATGTGGGCATTCCCGGCAGCGGAGGCTTGCGGGGTTCCCGTCTGGCCGCGGCCATGGGCGCACTGGCGGGCAATCCTGAAAAAGGATTGATGGCGCTTGAAGGACTGCCGCCGGATATCGCGCAGGAAGCTTCCCACATGGTGCAGACAGGCAAAGTCAACGAACGCGTTGTGGACAATGTGCCTCCGGTCTATGCCGGCATCACGGTATACGCTGAAGATGGCGCAGCCACGGCTGTCATTTCCGGCAGACATGACCGTATCAGCCGCATTACGCACAACGGCAGCCTGCTGTTCGAAGCCGAGGCGCTCACGGATCTGGAACCTGTGCTGCCCGATTATCTGCTGGAACTCAAAAAAATGGGTTTTGAAGATATCTGGGAACTGGCCAGCCGCATCGACGAGGCCACGGAAAAATACCTTCTCGAAGGCGCGGCCATGAATATGGCGCTGGCGCGCCGGGGTTTGGAGATGGGCTGGGGCATAGGCGTGGGACAAAGCATCGCCGCGCATTCCTCGGGCGATCTCGGCGCGCTGGTGCGTTGCATGACCGGGGCTGCCGCCGATATGCGCATGGCGGGTGAACCATACCCGGCCATGAGTTCCGCCGGAAGCGGCAACCAGGGCATCACCGCGACAGTGCCGCTGGCAGTAGTGGCCGAAGCGCGCGGCATCTCCCCTCGCGCACTGGCAGAAGCCTTGGCCTTGAGCCATCTGATCACCGGCTATCTGAAAGCCTATGCCGGATCCCTTTCGGCCATCTGCGGCTGCGCAGTCAGCGCCGGGGTCGGCGCCTCGGCCGGACTGGTGCGCCTTGCCGGCGGCACGGCGCTTCAGGCGGAACGCGCCTCCGCCACGCTTCTGGCGTCTCTGATGGGCATGATCTGCGACGGCGCGAAAAACGCCTGCTGCCTGAAGGTTGCCGTGGCTGCGGGAGAAGCCTATGACGCCGGTTGCATGGGGTTGGACGACAAGGGCGTGCAACACCCCGCCGGGGTAGTGAGTCCCAGGCTTTCCGTCTCCGCCAGGGCGCTGGGCCGGATCAGCAAGGCTCTTTCCGCCGCGGACAAAACCATGGTCAGCATTATGCTGGAGCAGGAAGAACACGCTGCGGACGCACCTTGACGTAAGCTTTCAGACTTTGTACGGGTTGGTGCAAGCGTAAGATATTTGAGCGCTACACCGAGCTGGAGAAATAATGGGCAAAAATCTTATTATCGTGGAATCACCCGCCAAAGTAAAAACCATCAAAAAATTTCTGGGCGATGCATACATGGTGCAGGCAAGCGTGGGCCACATCCGCGATCTGCCTGCCAAGGAACTTGGCGTGGACGAGGCCAGGGGCTTTGCACCCAGCTACCAGGTCATCCAGGGCAAGGAAAAAGTGGTCAGCAGCCTGCGTGCGGCGGCCGCCAAGGCGGACACAGTATACCTCGCGCCCGACCCGGATCGCGAAGGAGAGGCCATTGCCTGGCATGTGGCGGAACTTATCCGCGACAAGGCGCACGACATCAAACGCATCCAGTTCAACGAAATCACCGCCAGGGCCGTACGCGAAGCGCTTGAACGTCCCCGCGAACTCAACGAAAATCTTTTTGACGCCCAGCAAGCCCGGCGCGTGCTTGACCGCCTGGTAGGCTACAAAATCTCCCCCTTGCTCTGGAAAACCATCAAGCGCGGCATTTCCGCCGGACGTGTACAGTCCGTGGCCCTGCGCGTCATCGTGGAACGCGAGGAAACGCGCCGCGCTTTTACGTCGGAAGAGTATTGGCTGTTCAAAGCCGTATTGGCGGGCAAAAATCCTCCGCCCTTCAAGGCGGAATTGTACAAGGTGGAAGGCAAAAAAACCCGCATTCCGGATGCGGCCGCCGCCGAAGCCCTGGAAAGCGCCATCCGCAAACAGCCCTTTGTGGTTTCCGAGATTCAAGAAAAGGAACGCGCCAAAACACCCGCGCCGCCCTACATCACCTCGTCGCTGCAACAAGCCGCCAACCAGCGCCTGGGCTACAGTTCCAAGCGCACCATGAACATCGCCCAGCGGCTGTATGAGGGCGTTGATCTGGACGAGCTCGGCGCCACGGCGCTCATCACTTACATGCGCACCGACTCCTTCCGCATTGCCGAGGAAGCCAGGACGGCCGCGAAGCAAGTTATCGAAAACTCCTGGGGCAAAGACTATTTGCCTGACAAGCCGCGCTATTACAAGGCCAAGGGCGGCGCGCAGGACGCCCACGAAGCCATCCGCCCGGTGGACGTCCGCCTGACGCCGGATGCCTTGAAAAACCAGCTCTCGCCGGAACAGCACCACCTCTACCGTCTCATCTGGTCGCGCTTTGTAGCCTCGCAGATGGCCAACGCACGCTTCCACGACACCACGGCGCTCATCGACTGCGGCCCCAGCCAGTGGCGCGCCAGAGGCGAACGCCTGCTCTTTCCCGGTTGGTTGGCCGCCTGGCCGCAAACCCCAAAAAAAGCCCGCACGGAT
>JAIRVN010000030.1 GCA_031253875.1 Deltaproteobacteria bacterium
AAACTGGAAGGCAGCGCAAGTTTTCCGATAGCGTCGAGTTCCGGCATACGGCCCGCTTCGTTAAGCCGGCAATGCATGGAATATACGGTGACAAGCGTACTTTTGGCCGCGGGATCGCCATATTGGGCGGGATTCAGTTCCGCTGCGGAGGATTCTTGCGGCGCATAGCCCTGTTCAGTGCGCAACAACATGGGACCGATACCGTAGCGCAGCCAGTCCTGGCTGAGACCGAACTTTTCAAACAGCAGCATGTACCAGCTTGAAGGAACTCTATTCCGCCGCTTCGCGTCCGAGATGCTGGACTGGCGTATTCCCAGAATATTTGCCAGTTCGTTCTGCGTTCGCGTGTGGGTCGCGGATTGAATGCGTTGATGCACGTCGTCAAACGAAGGCGCGGCATTCCTCGCGTGTTTGCGCCGGATGTCCGCGCTACGGCCGGCGTTGTCCTTTGCCGTGGCGACCTGGCCATCGCGCATGTTCCCTGCGCTCCCTTCGGACTCCTGGACGCCTTCCACAGGCGAGACGCCCGCCTCTCTGCTTTCCTGCGGATTCTCTTCCGAAGCGGAAGCATCCGGCATGCCGCGAAACTCGTTCATTGCTCACTCCTTCTCACACGATCCGGCCGATCACTCTTTCGACTGGCGCATCGTGCCTGAAAATATTCCGTCATCGTACAGGATTGAGCAGCTTCAAAGTCAAGCGACAAAAAAATAATTTTTATAAAATCCGCCGTGCTGTGGTGGAAAACATCGAAAAACTGATATTTGTCAAAAAAAATCGCCTATTAGAACTGCGATGCGTTGCGCGCATTGTGGCAGGGATCGGCACATTGTTGCCGACGAGTGGAAATTGCTTGTAAAAATACTTCGGTACACTCTCTACTCAGTTGAATGTTGACGCAATGCCGGCACATGTGTACCGTCATTGCCGAAAAAAACCATCAGTATTGTTGATGGTTTAACGATGTCGTGTATTGTGGCGCACAAACCGTATCAGCGCTGCACGGCAATCCTGCCCTGCAACCCGGCTTCCAGCGGAGAATACCGCTCAAGATACACTCTGAGCGCATCGTTGGCCAGCTTGTCGCCTTCCTCCCATGACAAGGGGGCGAGCATGGAGAATCCGTCGCCGCCCCTGGCCAGAAAGTCCACGGTGACGACCCGGTACAGCGCTTTTTTGTCCAGCGGCCGCCAGTGTCCGTGTTTGTCCGGCGTCTCCGCTCTGGTGATGCGTTGGCCGGGTTTGTTGGACGGATTGAAGGCATAGCGCAGTCCGGAGACCTGCAGAAAACCGCCCTCACCTTCTCCATACCTGGCGATGCCATGTTCCAGGGCCTGCAAAAGAACGGCGCCGGGCATGCGCGTTATCATCGGCGTATTTTGAAACGGCAGGGTTCCAAGGACATTGCCCGGCGTAACCCTGCCTCCGGGAAGCGATGTGCGCAAAGCTCCACCGTTGACAAGGGCAATGTGCGCTTCTTTGAAAGGGACAACGCGCAGCGCGTCCGCCGCGATATTTCCGGAAAGGCATTCCGCCCGGCGGCATTCCATCACGTTGGGTTCTTCCAGAGGCATGCCGTCTCTGCCTGCGGCGTTGATGACGCCGATGGTCGCGTCCATCATTTCCAGGACCGGGACTGCAAAACCGTCAATCAGCCCCACCAGCGCGGCATCCGGCTTTGGCGCCCCAAGTGACGCAAGCCCGGCCTGATCCAGAAGGATGGGTTCGCCACGCCATTCTCTGGCAACACCGTTCCCGTCAAAACCGACATCCAGCCTGCCCAGATAGATGCACGCCGTGGACGCGGCGACAATCAGAACAGGGTCGCCGTTTGGCGTTTTTTCCACAATCGGGTACGGACCTTCCGCCCGGCCGCGAACATTGGACAGCAGGCTGTGGCTGTGCCCTCCCACAACGATATCTACCCCATCCACCGCCCGGGCGAGAAGCCTGTCTTCTTCCAGTCCAAGATGCGTCAGGACGATGATGATGTTCACATTCCCGGCCGTCAGCTCTGCCACGGCGCCTTCCAGGGCCTTCCGGGCGTTGTTGAAGCTGACCCCGGAACCGGGCGAGGACCGTGCGGGCGTGCTCTCGGTAATCAGGCCGACGACGCCGATTTTGCGGCCCTTGCGTTCCAGAATGATATACGGAAAAATCTTGTCCATCGCCGGAGAGTCAGGACGAGGATCGAACGAGACGTTTGCCGCCACCACGGGAGTCTTCAAGGCATCCACAAAACGCAGCCAGGTTGGCCAGCCTGCGTCAAACTCGTGGTTGCCGGGCGCCATCGCCTGGTATCCCATCCTGTCCATGAGGGCCATGGGCATGCGTTCCTTGTGCATGGTCCAGAACAGGGTTCCCTGAAAAATGTCGCCGGCTTCCAGGAACAGCGCCTCCGGCCTCTCCTTGCGGATGGCTCGTACAGCCTGATCCAGCCTGACATATCCGCCGCGGCCTCCTTCGCACATGGCCGCATAGCAGGTAAGTCCCTTGTCCGTTACGCCGCCGAATGAGGAATGGGTATCGTTGGTGTGCAGCACTGTCAGCGTAAAATCAGCCGAAGGAAAGTCCGCGCTTGTGCCCGGTTTGACCTGGGAGCATGCCGGAGCAAGAACCAGCATGGCGAACAACGCTATACACCGGAGCGACCTGTTTGCTGATGTGTTTGTATGCATGTTTTCTCCCTGGATGCGCCTGCATGGGCTATGCGCTTTTCGCTTCGGCTGCCGGCGCTTGCGCATTGGCGGCTTTGCGTGGACGCCCCTTGACGTAAAGCAAGGCTACCAGAACGCCCGCAACGCCCAGCATGACTCCGCCGACAAGCGGACGAAAGCGCAGCCAGGCTATGGAAATGACGCAAAACGACACGGCGAGACCCAGCACGATGCTGACAATGCCCGTACCCGCGCCGATAACGCTGCCCAGGAGAGGAATGACGCCGGCCAATACTTCCAGCGGCGCAGCGATCAGTCGTATGCCGAAGATGACAAGCAGCGCGCCCACAACGCGCAAAATCCAGGTCATGACTGCATTGGCGGCCTGGGCGTCCGCATACATGTTTTCCAGACTGTGCGTGCCCATGGAAAGGATGCCGACAGTTTTGCCGTTGCCGGCGTGATACTGCTCGAAGGTGTCGCCGTTGAGCTTGGCAAGGATACTCACCGTGCCGGGTCGGGTTTCCTTGAAGGTGATGCGCACGTCGCCGATGCGCGGCATGCCGGGAGAAGCGCTCAAAAGCACTGTGTTCCCGCTGACATGCACCAGGGACGCTTCCTCCCGCGCAGCAGACATGGCGGGATCGGCGCTCTGCACGGCAAGGGCCAGTTGCCTGTTCAAGCGCGTTTTCATTGCTTCGGACAACGCCACATCCAGGGACGCGGCGTCGCCTATGTCATGAATCAAAAACGCCGGCAGGCGGTAGGCGCCGAAGGTGACGTTGACGGCCTGGGTCTTGAAGTTCTCCATAGCGGCGAGCACAATGTTCCTGTGTTCCGTGCGCGCCCCGGGATCTTTGAACTGGGACGAATCCACCGGACGGCTCGTCCATTTCGCCGCGTAGCGATAGGTGGTCACGGTTTCTTCACTGCCCCCGAGTTTTTTCCTCTTTTCCGATGTGGATTCTTCCAGCCACTGGTAAAATTCCACCATGCGCTCCAGGCGGATGGCGTTTCTCGACACGCCGAAGACGGGGTCGCTGAGCATATCTTTGGTTGCAACCGGCCCGACGGCATGCACAAGCATGCCGTTTTTCGAGTTGTCCAGCTTGTGTATGTCTCCCAGCTCCTGCGTTACGGAATGCGCTTCGCGCAGGGCATCTCCCGTGCCCACAAAATTGCCTTCGTTCCACCACAACAGGGTGTTGCCGGCGATAAGCAGAACAACGCCGATGAGTATGCCGCGAAATGACGAGCCCAAACGATCAAGCCAACTGACCGATGTCGTTTCCGTGTAGGCCATGCTCCCTCCTCTCAAAATCCACAGCGGATTTCCAGAAAACGATATCACTCCACGGCGCGTATGTGAATACGCCGCTGCGCCGAGCGTCCCGCATCGTCAACGACCCGCAGGGTGATGCTGCCGGGGGATGCCTTCCATAACAGGGGTTCGCCCGGAGTTGACATGCCAAGATGGCGTCCATCCGCAAACCAGTGCAGCAGCGCCACATCGGCATCGGCATCGGCCATGAGCGCCACGACATTGCCGACGCCGCGCGAGGAGCCCGCGTGGTACACGAGCCCGGCCTTGGGTTGAATGATAACGGGAGGCGCGCCGGAAGCTTCCCGTTCCGCGCGGCATTCCGGCGCAAAAGGCGGAGGCGGCGCTTTGACCACGCCGGCTCTCAGGAACATCCGCGCCAGATCAGTAGGCCAAAATTCCCAAACCCGTGTTTGCGCGCGGGCGGAATTGGACGCACAAGCGCGCAGGCCGGTCAGCGGATCCACGAGAATGGTTCTGAACACTCCCGAAGACCGGAGCGGCGACACGCCGGGGATAAACCAGGTTTCGGCGGTTTCCGCGCACAGGGAAGTGTCCAGGTCGCCCGTTGCCGCGCACACGCTGACGCGCTCCACATGCACATTGCGGCCAGGGCGCCCGGCGTCATCCGACATGGCTTCGGAAACAGCCAGTTCCCTGGCTATGGATGTGAAAAGCGGCGCCGCCACCTGCCCGCCGATCAGCAGAGGGTTTGCGGTGTTATCGAAATGTCCCGCCCAGATCACGAGGACGTAGGGCCCGAACACACCGGCGGCCCATGCGTCGCGGAATCCGTTCGAGGTGCCGGTCTTGATCCGTAGCGGCACGATGGCACCTTCGCGTGAACGGACCATGTGATCGGGGTTGCCGTCTTCGAGCATGGAAAGGGTCACAAAAGCCGCTTCAGGCGAAAGCAACTGCAACGGCGCGGCCACGGCTTCGTCTTTCAGAAGGCGCAGGGAACGCCAAACACCCTTGTTGGGCAACATGGCATACAGGCCTGCCAGTTCGCGCATGGTCATTTCCGCGCCGCCCAAAACAAGGCTCAATCCGTAATGTTCTTTATTGTCGGCGAACGCCACGCCCGCACGGAGCAGAAATGCATACAGATCGGGCTGCCCGAGGCGCGCCGCCAAAGCCAGGGCGGGCACATTACGACTGCCGCGCAGAGCTTCCGCCGCTGAAAGCGGTCCGCGAAAGGCTCCGTCAAAATTTTCCGGATCATAGCCGGAGAAACTGCGGGGCGTATCCGCCAGCAGGGTAAGCGGATGGATAATCCCCTGCTCGAGAGCCAGCGCATAAATGAAGGGTTTGAGCGTCGAACCGGGCGAACGTCTGGCCCGTGTCCCGTCCACTTGCCCGTCTATATGCTTGTTGTGGAAATCGGCGGATCCCGCCAACGCCCGTACTTCCATACTGGGCCAATGCAGCAGGAGCGCCGCGGCATTGTTGATGCCCCAGGCGCGGTGGCGGGCGGCGAAACGTTGCAGTTGCCCTTCCAGCTTGCGCTGCAGCCCGAGGTCTATGGTGGAGCGCAAACGCTCTCCTGCATGGGGCCGGCGCAACAACTCGGCGCACGCGTGCGGCGCGGCAAAGGGAAGGTCTTTCGCCCCGAAAACCCGGAGAGGCGCGATTTCATCTTTGCCGTGCCAGGCTTTGCTCAAGCGATGCCAGGCGGAAAAAAATGCGGCATTATTCTGCGAGGGCAGACGCCGTGAAGGATTCTGCGGCACCAGCATCAGGGCCATGCTCTCCTCGGGGGTCAGCTCGGCGGGCGTTTTGTGAAAATAATACAGCGCCGCCGCCCCCGCGCCCTCCACATTGCCCCCATAGGGAGCAAGGGAAAAATACGCCTCAAGGATATCCGCCTTCGACCAGCGCCATTCCAGTTGCAGCGCCAGAAGAATCTGCCGCAACTTGGCGCTGAACCGCCCCGTTTCCAGGCCGTGCGTCAGACGGACCACCTGCATGGTGATGGTCGAGCCGCCCATGCGCCGTCCTCCCCCCAGCATGCTCAACGCCGCGCGCACGAGGGACAGAGGGTTCACGCCCGGATGACGCCAGAAAAAACGATCTTCGTAGCGCACGATCGCATCCACTGCTTCCGGAGGAATATCCACAAGGCGTGTACGTACACGGTATTTCTGGTCGTCCGACAGGCCGAGGCGCATGAGTTCGCCGTTTCTGTCCACCACCAGACGGGAAAAACTCACCCCCTCAAGAGGATGCGGACAGGGCGCGCAACTCAGCCAGGCAAGGCATGCCAGCATGACGCCTGCCAAGATGCAGACGGCGAACGCCGCGCGTTTTTTTGCACCCATAGCCATACCGTTCCACACTTGACGAAGCATCACGGCATACCGAGCCACTACTTTTATTCGACGGTGATTGAACCTCCTGCCGTTCTCGCGCCGCTTTCAGGCTCGTACATGGCCGCAGCCGCAGCCGCGGGCAACGTGAAACGCCCCTGTGTGGCCGCCCGCACGCGATATGTGAAGGTGCGCGGCTCCGTGGTCAGGTTCACGAAAAAAATGCCTCGATCTTCCCGCCTTTCATAGCGGATGAGTCCCGGCACGGGCGTTGCGGGCGCCTTTTTTTCCAATACGGGTTCAAAACCGCCGGGCAGCAAATCCACAAGCACCACATTGGGGATCACGCCTTTTTCGGCGCGCGCGACCAATTCCACAGTCAACACCTCGCCCAGTTTGGCAGAGGACACGGCCTGCCCTTTACCGTCCAGATAGCGGCGTTGCAGCGTCAACCCCTTGGCCGCAGCCGGCAGGGGAATACGATCGAATCCGTCGGTCACGGCATGGGCATGCCAGGCGACCGTATTGTTTTGCGGCAGTTCCACATGATAGCGGCGGCACCCCGGCGCTTCCAGGGTGAGCAGGCTCTTGCCCAAAAGTTCGGCCTGGGCGGGAGCCGCTGTAAAGCCGGGGCCATATTCCACGCAGCTCAACCGCATATCGGCGGATACGTGGGCGGAGGCGTCCGCCATTGCCAGCAAGGCCCGCGCCGTCATCGCCATATCCACCGTGGTGGCGTTGGTGTTGAACGCTCTGTCCAGCAGTTCTCCGGTCTGGATTTCCGCCCGGCGTTCCTTGAAGTCGCGCAGGATCACCGTGGCGTGCAGGGCGCGGGCCACAGTGTGGGACAACATGGCGTCGCCCGTGGGCGAAACCGCAGCCGGAAGACGGCCCTGCGCTCTCCTGCCAAGCCGCAACATGGCGAAGCAGTCGGCCATCAGTACGGAGGCGATATCCTGTTCCCAGTTCTTGGCATTTTCCTTGTACCACTGTTCAATCCGTTCCACGGCCTGCGTCATGATGCGCCCGTCGCGCAGCAATATCCACGCTCCGTAAAGCTTGATCCTGCCGTCGCTTACAGTGACCGGCGAACGCATGGCAATGCTCTCCAGTACGTTGAGCACATTGCCTGTCAGCCCCTCGGGCACGGCGCCGCCATTCTCGCGCAGGGTCAGCAGGAAATCGGCCGCGTAGGCCGTGACGAAATCGTCCGCTTGTCCGTTGGGCCACATACTGACGCCCTCGCCGGACACAAAGCCCCGGCGGATGGCGTCAATGGCCCGGTTTATGGCCTGGTTGCTCCGTTTTTCCATGTCGCCGGGAGCGTCGTTGGGACTGCGCACAATCTGTTCCCGCAGTTCCGGCGTTCCCAGAAGAGCGGCGTAGGGCAGCGCGCGGCTGATGAGTTGTTCCGTACATCCGTATGGGTATTCTCCCAGACGCGCCATGAGGGAACGCAAGGCCAGCGTGGAAACGCCCGATACGCTGAGGGAACCTTGCGCCCCGTATGGATACGGATCGCGCCCTGTGAGCATGTCGCCGGATGCCGTCAGAGCCTTGTGCTCTTCCGTGCGCACGCGCGGCGAGGGCGGCCGCACGGAAAGGCTTTGCGCGCGTAAAGCCGGCGCGTTTTTGTCCATCTTGTCAAAGCTGGCGCTGAAACGCACGCGGGTTGCCCCGAGCGCGTCATTGGCCCGCAGACGAAAGCGCAGGGACGCTTCGCCGTTTTCGTCCACAGTCAGTGTCCGGCTGGTCTGCGTGTCCACCCAGGCAAGTTCCGGACCGCATTCCATGCTGACCTTTACCTGCGCCCCCGCTCCACTGCCTTCCACCGTGTTGGCGACGACCAACGCGCCTTCAAACGTATCCCCCGGCGTCACGGCCAAGGGCAAAAGGGGTTTCAGGATGAGTGTTCCACGCACATCCACGGCGCTTTGGGCGCTGCCGACCGCCATAACGCCGTTGCGGGGAACGGCGCTCCCCACAGCCATAAGGCGTATGCGTCCGCTCAGGTACTCGGGCACATCGAAGGACAATTCCGCGCCCTTTTCATCCACTTCCACCGCTTCGCGCCAGAAGGCAAAAGGCGGTTCCCCGCGCCGTTTGAAGGGATTGAGGAACAGGCCGCCCGGATTGCCCATGCCGCCGCCGAAACCCGGGATGCGCCCGCGCAGGCGGGCATGGTCGGGCATAAGCAGATCGAAAGCCTGCAGGGTTTCCACGTCCAGCGCGCGGTCGGACAACAGTTCGCGCAGCGGGTCGGGCGTGGCGAAGCCGGTCAGTTGCAGCACCCCCTCGTCCACAGCGAAGATCACCGCGCGCCCCGGCACGCGGGAACGCAACAGTATCTTCACCTGCCCGCCGGGAACCACCCGCGCCGGGGATTCGAACGCAAGTCCCATGTCGCGTTGCGTCACGCCCGCTGTGAAAGGGGCTACGGCATAGGCATAGGGCTTCATGTACACGGCGTCGGAGTCCAAAGCCCGCGCGAACGACACGTTGACATAGCCGCGTCCCTCAAACTCGGCGGGAAGCCGTATCTCCTGCACGCTGTCGCCCGCCTTGACCGTAAACCAGGCGTGAGCAACCACGGTTTCGCGTTCCACGGTTATGAGCCCCGTGCCCGAATAGGGAGCGGAAAGCCGCATTTTGACGGTATCGCCCGGTTCGTAGCGTTCCTTGTCAAGCCTCAGGCGCAGGTCGCCCTTGGCCAGGGACATGGACGACACCTGATCCGGCGGGGCGAGCTGGTTGCCGGCCACACTGAAGGGAATGCCTGCAAGGAGCGCGCCATCGGCTTTTTTAATGGTCACCAGGAAGTCGCCGGGAGTCCCGGTGGGCAGGGGCCAGCGCAAGCCCTTGCCGTCTAGGGAAACAATCAGACGTGAAAGCTCCGTATCCACAGGGGTTGCGTCGTACCGGTATTCCCCGCGCGCATCCATGATCAGGCTGTTGACATAGCGCCGCCCCGAAAGCGTCAGGACGGCGCTGTCCATCTGTGCAGGGTTGAGGTCGTTGTCCACAGCCAGCACGTGCAAAGAAGCTTTGGCCCCGTGCGGCACATAGTTCAGGTTGTTGGCCTCGCCTTCGGGCTTGTAGCCGAGAACAACATCCAGGGGAGAAAACAGCGCGTCCAGTTGCCGGGTGACGGCGCGGCCGCCGACGGATTCAAAGCCTTCGATCAGGATTGACCCCTGCATGGTTCCCGCGCGCAACGTGTGCAAAGGCAAGGCGAAACTGGCCAGACCGCCGGCATCGGTAAAGACGTCGGGCAGGGGCAGAGTCTGCGGCTCGCCGCTGAACGGCACAGGATCATGAAACGTGTAGTCTTCATACCCGGGGAAGCGCAATTTGCCCGGCCGCGCGCGGAATTCGGCCCGTATTCTGTGATCGCGCGCCGGTTCGCCGTACAGGTTGTCCAAACGCGCCTGGGCCGTAACGCTTCCTGCCCCGCTGTCCGCGCGGATCCACCCCTTGGGTTTGCCGGGCTTGAACACAGCGGTAAGCGCGAGGGTATCCGGCTGAAACTCCTCTATCCGCACGCTGGCGCTGCCCAGCACCGGAGCGTTGTCGCCGCGCCCGGCAAGGCGGATATCCAGACGATAGGCGCCCGCAGCGTCATCTTCGGCGGACGTCCAGTCAAACTGGGCGAGCCCGTCGGCGCCTGCGGTGAAAGCGCGGCGGAAAACCTCGGCCCCCGTCGGGCTGATGATGACAGCTTCCAGCGGCATGGAATCCGGCAGGCTCTGCCAGTCGAAACGCCGGACGATGCAGCCGAAATGCAGCGTTTCTCCAGGCAGATACAGCCCTCGCTGACTGAAAACGCTCGCGCTGAGTCCATCGGCCACGCTGTGGCGTCCCCCCACGGCGTAAGAGCTGTAATCCACGCGTCGCGCGGCGTCGTTGAGCGGCAACCAGGCCATGTCCTGTGCGGCGTCCTTGCCGGATGCCACGGCCACAACGGCAACGGGCCGTTTTTCACGCGCAAGCCCGCGCACAACGGGCAGGTCTGCGCGTCCCTGCTCATTGGTTTTGGCCGTGGCCACGGGCAGGCCATTGGCGCCGAGCACACGCACTTCCGCCGTCCCGACGGGTTTGCCGCTGCTCAACTGCTGCACGAAAACCGCGCGGGAACCATCGGCGGCGGTTTTGACAATCAGCCCCATATCCGTGACCAGAACAAGGCGTGTGGTCTCGGCTGCCTGCTTCGCGCCGTTGAATCCGGCCAGAGTCAGACGCATAAGGCCGTGTCGCGGCTCTGTCCCGTCACCTAACAGCGGGGCCAAATCCAACACGGGAAAGGATGACGCGCCGGGAGCGGTCCCGGCTATATCCATGCGGCCTTCGACCGCATCGCTCATGACCTCGAACGGCGCATCCGGATTTTCAAAGCTCGCGTCACGGGCCATGAGAGCCAGAAACGGTTCGCGCACGCGTTCAGCCCGCCAGGTGAGGGAAGTCAGGCCGAGCGTGTGGAGGTCGAGCTTTTTTTCGCCGCGCAGAACCAGCACGTTGCCGGGTTGCAGAAAGTTCAGTTCCGCATCCAGGGACGGCGCGCGTAAAATGAAACGCCGCACCTGCCGCAAGGGCAGCCCGGATGTGGAGGACAAGCCTGTCTTCATGGCTGTCAGCAGGCCACGGCCGGCCTGTGCGGGCACACGCAGGCGCACGAGATCGGTTGCTTCGTCAGCGGGCTGCAGCAGTTCGAGCTTCAGTTTCTCGCCCCGGCTGATGTCCTCGGCGCTGATGGCGGGCATGAGCGCCCAGTTGGCGTCGCGCCCGGCCCCGGGCTCCGTCTTGCGCGGCAACTGGATAACGTCAAGCTCGCGCAGCACGTCCGAAGGCAGAACGCGCAGGGTCGTCTTGACTTCAAGGTGATATTCCTTGTCCAGGTTATCGCCATACGCCTTGCGGATGCTTATGCTGCTCACGTCCATGAGCCGCGACTTGCCTGTGACGGAGAAAGAGCTTTCAATGGGCTTCGCCTTGGCGCCGTGATCGGCCGCGATGACTCTACGCCCGTTTTCTACGGCGAATGAGGGAAGGCCCTGCAGCGTGAGCCTGGCAATGGCGTTCTCGGCAGGCAGGGAGGTGACGGGCGCCGTGACGATCACTTCGTCCTTGTCTTCATTCCAGACGAAGCGCAGCGCGCTGAAAGCGAGGCCGCTCCGCGCGTCGCCGGGCGCGAGCGCAATGCGTTGTTCAATATCGCCCGGTTTCACGGGCCAGACGAAGCGCACAGGCACGGAAACAGCGTGCGCTGCTTTGGGCGAAGGATCGATCCAGAGCTTTTCCTTACCTATATAGGCAGCTTGCGGCTGGGCGACATAGGTGACTGTTCGGGCAAGAGTGAAACGGGCAGGGAACGGCACGTTTTCCAACGACACGGTATATGCCGTGCCCGGGACAAGATGTTTTTGCGGCTGGAAACGCATGACGGATTCGCTTTCCCAGCGCCATTCCCCGTCAACAGAGGGCGTCATGCGAATGCCCTGCACAATGCTGCCGTATTCGCCCGCCGCGGGGGCCACGCATTGCCGGAACCAATCCTTGCCGAATTCCGCCTTGCAGCGTTTTTCGTCCATCATCAAGGAGATGGAAAAACCGTCCCGCCATTCGTCCATGGCGGGATCGCCGGGCACGGCCACGCGATAGGCCTGTCCGGCATAGGCCAGAGAAGCGAAACACACAGTAAAAAGAAATACGGCGCACGCGCCAAAACGCATGGCGGCCTTCGCGCCCGCATGATCCGGAGGGTTCGCAGTCGTGTGTGTCATACGCGCTTTTCGGGGATTGGCGGCTGATGAAACAATCTATTTGCCTTCACGCATGGCGTGTGCCGGCGGCAGTTTCTGCATTGCCGCCCCTGTTTGCACCTGGTTCAGCTCTGCCTGTTTTTTCAGGTGCGGATACGTCGCAACAACACCAAAGAAAAACGAAATATACGCCGCAACAACAACGCCAATTGTCAGACCGTGCAGAGCGGTTATGACCCGGCGGGGCACTTCCTTCCCTGCCACCAAGACTGATGCCGGATATTCGTCCGTAGGTTTCTTTTTGAAAAGATACTCTTGCCATGTGAGCGTGATGAGATAGCGTGCGATATACGCCATGCCTGAAGCTATTGCCGCCGCCAGTGCGCCGATGGCGAACCATGTGAGGGCATCATGCAGATAGAATGCCTTGGCATACATGATGCAAATCGCCGCAGCACCGTTGAGGAGGAAAGAGCCGCGTAAGGCCATTTTTGAAAAATCAATGGCGGCCTTGTTGTTTTCTGTATAGTTCCGGCAGCGCTCTTTGTGTTGGACAAGAAAATACCTCGATCCGAAGTCCATCAAGGCTGCCCGCCTGTCTTCGCCAGTACGCCGCTCTTCCTGCCGTCTGTCGTGCTCCCGCCCGTCTTCTACCTTACGCCAAACACGCGTCTTCTCGCCTGGCGCCCGCTTGTTCTCTTCGAGCATGGTTTCCTCCTGTGCTTCAATAATGCGCCTTTACGCCAACGCCTTCATCCCAAAGCCGCCGTCATTCCTGCTCATATTTTGCGGCCTATTCCATAATTTCCCAACGGCCGCCTTTTCGCGGGCCGACATGGCGCAGCCGCCCTGCTTCATGCAATTTCTTGATGGCCCGTAGTATGGCGCTACGCGACTTGCCCAGAGTTTCCGCGACTGCTGTTGCCGTCAATGTTGGTTGTTCCCGCAGAAGTCGCAAAATGCTGTCCGGCGTTTTCAGTAGCGTTTCTGGTAGCGTTTCTGGTAGCGTTTCTGGTAGCGTTTTCATAGGCGTTTTTTCCTGAATGCTCTGTAGGTATTCAGCCGCAAACGCAAATTCCGTCCACAGGCCGTTGCTGTCGAAACGCAAACGTGGGACGGGTGTTCCAGCCTCCCGGCAGGCAGCAAAAATACGCTCAATGCCGCGCCCCCAGGCTTCGATTTCTCCGGCG
>JAIRVN010000035.1 GCA_031253875.1 Deltaproteobacteria bacterium
TGCGCCTGAGCTTATTGCGGACATGACCTGATCGAAGGGCATTTCCTTTCTGGGGCCCTGAAACGCGCCGTGAAGCTCCAACAGCAGGTTGGCGGTGGTAAAACGTCCTGGAACAGCTACGGGCAGGTTCCGGCAGTCTTTAACGCCCAACGGTTCGCGCGCCACCAGCAGCGGCCCCACGCCGAAGCCCAGGGCGCCGCCGGAACGCAGCAGCACGTATTCATCCAACACGAAGGGCAGCACGCCTATCGACAGCTTGGTCACATCCAGTTCGCCCCGAATTGCCAGGCTGTTCAGTTCCTCCACATCCTGCAGGCGCGGCTGGATATTTTCCGGAGAGGGTACAATGCCGGAAAGCAGGGCATGAAAAATAAAGGTGTCGTTGGGACAGGGGGATATGCCGAGCGAAAGGGTATGCATGACGATTGCTTCCTGATAGAATGGTCAACAGGGGGCGAGTTCCCCTGGCGTGCCAAAAATTTTTTTGAGATTTCCATGCTTGATGCCGCGTACTATACACAGCTCGGCCTGCGTCCGGTCCTGGAGAAGGTGCTGGCCGGGCAGCGTCTGACGCCCGATGAGGGACTTGCGCTTTTCCGTTGTCCCGATCATGTGGCCGTGGGGGCGCTGGCTCACCATGCCCGTACACGGCGCCATGGTCAACAGGCCTTTTATGTTGTGAACCGCCATGTAAATTACACGAACCATTGCGTCAACGCCTGCCGCTTCTGCGCATTCCGCCGTGAGCCCGGCGAACGGGGTCATTTTACGCTGACACATGAAGAAATTCTCGCAAGGTTGTGCAATGATCCGCCGGGCGGCCGTGTGCCGGACGAAGTCCATATCGTCGGAGGCTGTCACCCGACATTACGCTTGGCATGGTTTGAAGAATTGCTGTGCAGGCTGCGTGCGCTGCGCCCCACGACCGTCATCAAGGCCTTCACCTGTGTGGAGATTGCGCACTTTGCCGCCTTGGAGGACATATCCACGCTTGAAGTGCTGCGGCGTCTGCAACGCGCCGGGCTGGCCATGCTGCCCGGCGGCGGCGCGGAAATTTTCGCTCCCGGGATACGCAGGCAGCTCTGTCCGCACAAAATTGACGCGGATGCCTGGCTGCGCGTGGCGGGCGAGGCGCATGCGCTCGGCATCCCCACCAACGCGACCATGCTTTTCGGACACGTGGAAAGCGTTGAGGATCGCATAGACCACCTGTGCCGCCTGCGCGAACAACAAGACAAATCCGGCGGCTTCACCTGTTTCATCCCGCTGGCCTTCCAGACGGAACACAGTGCGCTCAAACTGCCGGAAGAACTTTCCGGCCCGCAGAGGGGTCTGGATCAACTGCGCGTTATCGCCGTCTCGCGCCTGATGCTCGACAATATTCCACATCTGAAGGCCTATTGGGTCATGCTTGGCGTCAAGCAGGCGCAAACCGCTCTTCATTGGGGCGCGGACGATCTGGACGGCACCATCGTGGAGGAAAAAATCGGACATATGGCGGGCGCGGACTCCGTCCAGGCGCTCAGCATCGCGGATCTCGAGAGCATGATCCGTCTCTCCGGCTTCGAGCCCGTGCGCCGCAACGCCAGCTTTACCAGTTTTACGGCCAGTACCTAGCCGTTTTGCCGCCGTTATGCGATCATCCCTGAAACAGCCCGCCTTTCTCCCCATGAGCAGGTCCGAGATGCAGTCTCTGGGGTGGCAGGAACTGGACGTGCTGCTGATCACGGGCGACGGCTATGTGGATCATGCGGCCTTCGGCATCGCCCTGCTGGGGCGCTGGCTGGTGGCGCACGGGTATCGCACGGGTATTGTCGCGCAGCCGGAATGGAAGGACACAGGCGGGCCGGACATATCACAGCTTACGCGCATGGGCAGGCCGCGCTTGTTCGTGGGCATAAGCGCCGGAGCCCTGGATTCGATGCTGGCGCATTACACGGCCTTTCGGAAAATACGGCGTGATGACGCCTTCACCCCGGGTGGAACAGCGGGCGCGCGCCCGAACCGGGCCTCTCTGGTCTATGCGAATATGGCGCGCGCGGCTTTTCCCGGCCTGCCCGTTGTGCTGGGAGGCATTGAGGCCTCGCTGCGGCGCATCACGCACTATGATTTCTGGAGCGACAAGCTGCGCCGTTCGATCCTGTTGGACGCCAAGGCGGAGCTGCTCGTCTACGGCATGGGCGAACGAGCCGTGCTGGAAATAGCGCAACGGCTGGAGCAGGAGAGGGGGCTCACGGGCATTCGGGGCACGGCCCGCATGGGCCGCGAAGAGGACATTCCGGCTGACGCGCCGCGCATGTGCCTGCCCGCGCACGAGGACATGCTGGAAGATCCCGGCCTGCTTGTCAGGGCTGCCTCGCAACTGGAGCGACAGATACATGGAGGAGATGCCTGGGCCGTGCAGCCTGTGGGCGGACGCAGCTTGCTCCTGGCGCCGCCGGCACAGGCGCTTTCAATGGCGGAGCTGGACGCGCTGTATGAGCTGCCCTTCAGCCGCAAGGCTCATCCAGCATACAAGAAAGCCATTCCCGCGGAAGAGATGCTTCGCGCCAGCATAACGAGCCATCGGGGTTGCGGTGGCGGCTGCTCTTTCTGCTCGCTGGCCTTGCACCAGGGACGGCGCGTTGCCTCGCGCAGCGAAGAATCGCTGTTGCGGGAAGCAGCGGGTTTGACGCGGCAGCCGGGTTTTTCCGGCGCAATCTCCGACTTGGGCGGTCCCACGGCCAACATGTGGCAGGCCACATGCGCCCGGGCGCATGTCTGCCGCCGGACGAGCTGCTGCGTTCCCAAAATCTGCCCCTTCTTCCGGACGCGCCAAGGCAAACATGTGGCCATGCTGCGGAAGATTCGCGCTCTGCCCGGCATACGCCATTTGCGTATCGCCAGCGGTATTCGTGCGGATATCGCCCTGGCCGAGCCGGGTATGCTCCGGGCCTATACGATGGAATTTACGGGCGGCCAACTCAAAGTCGCTCCGGAGCATTGCGCGCCGGAAGTGCTGAAGCTGATGCGCAAACCGCGGCTGGAGATCTTTGAGGCTTTTGTCCAGGCTTTTTATGAACACAGCGCGGAGGCAGGACGCGAACAGTATGTCGTGCCGTATTTGATGAGCGCCTTTCCCGGCTGTACGGAAGCCCATATGCGCGAACTGGGGCGCTGGCTGGCCGCGCGGCATTGGACGCCACAGCAGGTGCAATGTTTTACGCCCACCCCGGGTACGCTGGCCACGGCCATGTTTTATGCGGGCACGGATTCCAGGGGACGCCCCATTCCCGTGGCGCGCGCGGATGCCGCGCGCCTGCGCCAGCATCACATTTTGCTGAAAGGGAGATCATGATGCCGTCCGCGGAAGATCGTCTGGCCCGGCTTGAAGAGCAAAATTATTTCCAAGAACAGGTTCTTGCGGAACTCAACCAGGCGTTGACGCGTCAACAGTTCCAGCTTGACGAGATGGAAAAACGCCTTATGGTTGCGGAAGAACGCATCAACGCCCTGCTGCCTCTGCTTGAGGAAGGAGGGAAAAACACGGCGCCGCCGCACTACGGCACATGCATCTAGACGGTGTAGTCACTAACATACGCACGAGATATCCCATGCTGACAATATATGTGACCAGAGACTTCGATCAGATGAGCCAGGTTGCCGCAAGGCTCGCCGAGGAGCGTATCAAGGCCTGCTTGGCGCGCAAGCCGGAATGCGTGCTTGGCCTGGCCACGGGCAACTCGCCCACAGGCATGTACAAACATCTGGCCAAGGCCTTCAACGGCAAACGGATTGACGCCCGCCGCGTGCGCAGCTTCAATCTTGACGAATACGTCGGTCTGCCGGGAGAACATGCCCAGCAGCGCGCCCTGAACTGCAATTCCTACGGCTATTTTATGATTGCGGAACTCTTCGCTCTGCTTCAGGATACATTCCTGGAGACATCCGTGCCGTACGGAGTTTTGGTGGAACAGGCGCGGCTGGTCAAAGAACTTGCCGAACATCCCGATCAGTATGACATGCAGGGTGCAAACCGTGGCAAGGCTGTGGTCATCAACGCGCGGGCTACAGGCTATCTACGGGAGGTCAAAGAAAATATCCTGGACGCGTACCAGCGCAAGATTGAGACCGCCGGCGGCATTGATCTGCAGATCATCGGCGTGGGTGGACGCGGGCACGCGGCCTTCCACGAAAGCGGCATTCCCTTTGCCGGAAACTCCATGTTGCTGGTCAAGCTTGACGACAATACCATTGAAAACGCGATCCGGGACGGCCACTTCACCTCACGGGAAGAAAGCCCTCAATACGCTGTCTCCATGGGCGCTGAACTGATTTACAAGGCCGGGACGGTTTTGCTGCTGGCCAACGGCGCGCGCAAGACGGCCCCGGTGACTGAAGCGCTGCTTGGCGCGGTGCACTGCGATGTGCCTATCAGCTATGGGCAGCAGTACGCGGCCGAAGACGGCGAAATGCTCTATGTGCTTGACGAGGCCGCGGCCGCGGATTTGTTGCGGGCGCGGGACATATTGCGCGCAAAAGGCTATGCGCTTGTCGACCTGCGCGCCGAGGCCTATGACAAGGTGGAACATATCTGCTTTGCGCGCGACCCGAAAACAAACCGTCTGGCGTAAGCGTCACGCCGGCATGACGCATCGTCGTCGTAAAATCGGCGCAAGCGGACTCTGCCCGCCTGCGCCGATTTCGCGTAAACCATGCCGACAAGGCATGGCGCTGCAAAAAGCCTATTTTTTCTTTACCGCGTCCTTGAGCAGTTTGCCGGGGGTGAACTTGGCCACCTTGGTGGCCGGGATGGCGATATTTTTGCCTGTGCGGGGGTTGCGTCCTTTGCGGGCGGCGCGATGCACAACTTTGAAACTGCCGAAGCCGGTGAAGCTTACGGATTCTCCAGAGGCAAGGGCATCTTTCAAGGCCGTGATAATGGCATCCAGGGTGTGTTCGGTTTGCGCCTTGGTGGGCAGGGCGGCCTTGGCATGCATCTTGTCAACAAGCTCAGCTTTCGTCATTGAAACTTCCCCCTTGAGTGGTATTGGCGGAGCGAATCCCCGCAGATGAAGCATATGTGAGGATTTTTTAGGAGAAGCCGGCATCGCTGTCAACAACAAATATGAGCAGCGCGTCGGCGGTTATTCTTCCTCCGCCATCAATTCGTAGCCCGCGAGCGCCACCGGCGAACGCAGGGTTTCCAGCACTCGTTCCAGCAGGATGCCGTAATGATTCGGATCCGCATGCCCAAAAGTGGCGCGTATGCCCTGGGTCACAAAGTGCACCGCTCTGTCCATGGCCAGCGGCAGGCTGTCGCCCTGCAGCAGGCTGCCTGTCAGCACACTGGTAAAAATATCTCCCGTGCCTGGGTAAAAGGCCGGAATATACGGACAGTCCACCTTCCAGAAACGCCGTTGTCCCCGGTGGTAGCCCACCACGGAACTATCCTGCGGACGCGCCGCCACAGGCGCGCTGGTGATGACCGCAATCTCCGGCCCCATCGCGGTCAGTTGCAGCAGCCAGTCCTTGATGCGTTCCGTGGAATTTGCCGGCGCATAGGTTTTGTTCAGCAGCCAGCAGGCTTCGGAATAATTGGGCGTGATGCAATGCGCCCTGCCGACCAGCCAGCGCATCCGCTCCACCATCTCCTGGGTGATCGTCGGATCGAGCCTGCCGTTGTCGCCCATGACCGGATCCACCACGGCCAGTCCGTCAGGCAGCAGGCAACGCTCAATGCATTCCGCCACGATTTCCATCTGCGCGGCGCAGCCCAGAAAACCCGAATACACGGCGTCAAATCGCAGGCCAAGCGCGTCCCAGTGATCTATGAAACGCTGCATTTCCCCACTGAGATCCAGAAAAGAGAAGCCCGTAAACTCCGTGGTGTGTGTGGACAGCACCGCCGTGGGCATGGAACAGACCTGCACGCCCATGGTGGAAAGAATGGGGATCACCACTGCGAG
>JAIRVN010000065.1 GCA_031253875.1 Deltaproteobacteria bacterium
GTCCTGAAGCCGGATAAAAAGCGTCTTTCTAAAAAACATCAAACAATCAACCGCCCAGAATAAAAAACTCCTCCACAGGCGTGGTGTAGACAATGCCGCCGCCGGGTTCGCTGAAGACGGGCAACTTGCGCACGGCATCCAGAATGGCCGGAAGTACCTTGTCGTTGCGCGCCACAATAAGCAGCATTTCCTTTTCCGGCGCCAGGCTGATGCCGAAAAATTTCACATCGTCTTCGGTGCCTGTGCCCCGCGCGCCCAAAATTGTGCCGCCTCGGGCGCCGGCCTCACGGGCCACGCTCATAATCTCATCCGCCTGGCCGTGAGTAATGATGCAGGTAATCAAGGTATTGCCGGTGTCCATGCATTCACTCCCGGCGCGTTCCGGCGCGCCCTGCGCATTGTTCATCTCATCCCCGGGCCGTATCATGGCGGCGACGTCAATCACCAGTGCCATGCCGCTGATATGCTCCGGGGCTTCAAGGCTCGCCCGGAGCAACTCCTGCACCACGGTGTCCGCCTCATCAAACATCACGGAGAAGATCAGAGCTTCGCTCACTGCTGCATCAGCATTGCCGCCACCGGTAAAATACCGCGCCATGCCGCGGCCCACGGCCTTGGTTCCACCCCTGGCCCCGCTCCGTTTGCCCACCGACACGACAAGTTCACCGCTGTATTTGCCAACAATGGCGACGAGCAATTTAGCCGGCCTGAACATACCTTGCGCCACGATGCCTCCCGCGCTGCCCGCATTCGGCGTATGCCATCCTATATCGGAATCGGCCCCTGCAATGTGTCGTTTCGCATATCAACGCAAAAAAAAATACACCATAAAGCCGCCAATGCTTGACAGGACTATAAAATACGGAATCATTATCTTAAGCATTTGAAAGTAGGATAATTTTATCAACGGAGCCAGCGCCGAGGTCAGCAGGAACAAGAAGCCGGCCGTCCCGTTGGGCGTGCCCAAGGACGGGATGTTGGTGCCCATGTTTACCACCGTGGCCAGATTTTGATACCAGTCCAGGGAAAAAACGCCTGCCTTATAGAGCTTATCCATTTCCGTGATAAAAACAGAGGCCACGAACACGCTGTCGCTGACCATGGACATGACCCCGTTGACTACGTAGAGAACGAGCAGTTGCATCTGTCCTTCAAAGGAAAGTACCCACCGGATTATCGGTGTAACAAGATGTTGATCGTGCACCACGGCCAGAATGGCGAAAAAAATGACGATAAGAGTCACAAAAGGCATGGCGTTATTGAATGCCTCGGCAAAATCATGTTCCTTGGTCATCCCTGTAAAGGCGGAAAGGATCACGATGACCGCCAGGCCGATGAGACCCACCTCGGCCACGTGAAAGCCCAAAGCCAGGAGCAGGAGCAGCGCCACAACGCCCTGCAGGACATATTTATACACGCCCTGGCCGGCGAGTTCACGAGCCTTCTTTTCATAATCGTTGACAATAAGCTGACGGGCCCTCACTGATAACTGGTGCCCAAAGCCGGGAACACGGAATATCTCCAGCAGGGGACAAAGGATGAAGCCGCCAAGCGCCACGGGAACGGCGATAATGCCGCAGTGCTCAAAAAATTCGACAAAGGACCAACCCATTTTCGTGCCGATCATCAGGTTCTGCGGCTCGCCCACAAGGGTCAGGGTACCGCCCAAGGCCGTACCGACGGCCGAGTGCATGATCAGGTTACGCAAAAAACCGCGGAATTCATCAAGTTCATTGTTGGTCTGATTTTTGGGGTCGTCGGCATAGGCGCCGGCTGCCCGATGGTACACGGCGAAAAAGTTGAAGCATACGGCAATGAGTACGGCCAGCAATGTCAAGGCATCCAAAAAAGCGGCCGTACATGCGCTGACAACGCAAAACACAAGGGAAACCTGCCATTTTTTGCGAAACTTCAGGAAAAGTTTGGTAAAGATCAGGGACAGCACATCCTTGAGATAGTAAATGCCCGCCACCATGAAAATGAGCAGAAGTACGGTAGGCAGATTGGCGACTATCTCATTGTAGATGCTCTCAGGCTTGGCGATGCCGATAACAGCGGCCTCTATGGCCAAGAGCCCGCCGGCGGGAACGGGATAGCACTGCAAAGCAAGAGCCAGGATAAAAATAAATTCGAGCAGCACCAACCAGCCCGCCACAAAAGGGCTGACGAGGAAAAATATCAAAGGATTCAGGATCAGAAAACCCAGAACGGTATATTTGTACCAGGGGGGGGTCTTGCCCAAAAAATTGCGTGCGAGGAGTTGCAGCATGGCGTTCCTTATGGCGATCCGGTCATGCGGCCTCAAGTATACGGACGCTCCCGCTTAACCCTGACTATGCCGCAAAAGCGCCTGCCGCGCAAGGGGAGAATGCCGGAGGGCTGCAAAGACACAATGCTGTATGCGTATTGCCGCGCTACAGGGAGAAAAACGCGCAGACGGGCTTTGACAAATTCTCGCGTTCTTGTAGTATTTCGAGGCCATGCATGACGCTTTTGCGCGCTTGCACATGTTCCGCAGCGGCAATGTTCACAGCACCAGGGGCATAGTGTGGAATTCGTCAACGAAATTGTCGTCATTTTTCTTCTCTCAATCGGCGTGATTATTTTGTGCGCCAAAGTGCGCCTGCCCGCCACGGTGGGTTTCCTGGTGACCGGCATTTTATGCGGCCCTTCCATGCTGGGCATCGTTTCCAACAGGAACGCCGTGGACATGCTGGCTGAAATCGGCGTGGCCCTCCTGCTCTTCACCATTGGAATGGAACTTTCCGGCGAGGCGCTGGCCCGGCTGCGCAAGCCTGTCTTTGTCGGCGGCACACTGCAGATCGGAGTGACGGTGGCCGTGATAGCCCTCCTTACCATGACGCTGAAGGACTACAGTCTGCCGGCCGGCATTATGTTCGGCTATCTGGCGGCCTTGTCCTCTTCCGCCATTGTGCTGAACAGTTTCCAGCAGAGCGGACAGACCAACACTCCGCATGGCCGGCTGATTTTGGCCATACTCGTGCTCCAGGATATCCTATTTGCGCCC
>JAIRVN010000082.1 GCA_031253875.1 Deltaproteobacteria bacterium
GGCAAAACGGCGCATAACGAACTCTGCATGGGGGGGAAAACCATGAATAACCATCTTGATTACGAAATCAACAAGGAACTGGGCGAATGTTACCTGTTTATGGGTGACATGGACAAGGCCGAGGATTATTATCGCAAGGCCGTCGATGCTAACAACGGACACGCCTCTCCCTATCTGGGACTGGCCGCTATTGCCATTCAGCGCGGCGCGCTCGAAGATGCGCTGACCCTGTACACCAAGGCAGCTTCCATAGAACCCAACGACAAGTCCCTGACCGGGGTCGGACTGGTGAAGATGGAACTTGGCGCGCATGAAGAAGCGTTTGTCTGCTTCTCGCGGGCTCTGGGTCATAATCCTGAAAACGCTGTGGCGCTGAACTGCATCGTGCGTGAAGGCTACAACCTCTCTCGCCTGGAAGAAGTGGTGCCTCATCTGCAGGCCTGCCTGGAAAGCGCTCCCGACAAGGAAGCCGTGCGCGTTACTCTTGCCGGGTGCCTTATGTCCCTCGGCAAGAACGAGGAAGCGCGCCATCATCTGGAAGCTGTCCTGGGAGAAAATCCGGCCAATACCGGCGCGCAGGAGCTTTTTAACAATATCGCTGCCGCTTAGGCGCGAAAGATACTCCCCTCCCCACCGATTTTCCGGTTCTGTTGCTGGCGCTCAGAGCCGGAAAATCCCCTCCCCGCACACGGGGTATGGCCGGATGGGAATCAACGCCGGAGGCTGCTCCTGCCTCCCGGCGTTGCTTGGTTATTCTTTCCTAATCGGATGAAAATGGATGAATTTATGGCTTGACACATTGGATGATTTTGGATGTATATAGGGGCATGATTAACACCGACACCCTCAGTATTACGCCGGAACTCCTTGCTCTTATTGCGAAAATCGATGAATTCAAAGGCGCGTGGAAAGCCTTGGGAACTCTTGCGCCGGAACGCCTTTCCGCCTTGCGCCGGATCGCTACAATTGAAAGCATCGGATCTTCCACCCGCATTGAAGGAAGTAAACTTTCTGACAGAGAGGTAGAAAAACTCCTGGCAAACCTGTCCATTCGCTCTTTTGCCACGCGCGACGAGCAAGAGGTTGCCGGATACGCGGAAACCATGGAGCAGGTTTTCCAATCTTGGGAATACATCCCCCTGACGGAAAATCATATCCGCCAGCTTCACCGGGATTTGTTGCGCCACAGCGGCAAAGACGAGCGCCATCGCGGCAAGTATAAAACATCTCCGAACGACGTGGCGGCCTTCGATGCGCAGGGACAGCAAATTGGCATTGTATTTGAAACCGTTACGCCCTTTGACACGCCCCGCCTCATGCGCGGCCTGGTCGAATGGACGAATGCCGCGCTCGAAATCCGGCGCCTGCATCCCCTGCTGGTGGTCGCCATCTTCATCGTATCCTTTCTGGCGATTCATCCCTTCCAGGACGGCAACGGCCGTTTGTCACGCATTCTGACCACGCGCCTGTGGCGGCGCTGCGCTTACGCCTCCACGCCGTACAGCTCGCTTGAAAGCGTTATCGAAAACAGCAAGGAAAACTATTATCTGGCCTTGCGTCAAACGCAGACAACGCTTCGTACGGAGGCCCCCGACTGGCAGCCCTGGCTGTTGTTCTTTCTGCACGCTCTGCATCAGCAGATGAAGCGCCTGGAAAAGAAGATGGAGAAAGAACATATTGTGCTGGCGGCCTTGCCGGAACTCTCACTGCGGATTCTGGAATACACCCGCGAACATGGCCGGGTGACGCTGAAAGACATGACTCTTCTGACCGGCGCCAGCCGCAACACCCTGAAAGAGCACTTTCGCAAACTGGTGGAAAACAGGCAGCTCACCATGCAAGGCAAGGGCAGAGGGGTGTGGTACAGGATGAGCTGACGCAGGTTTCTTGTAATCCCGGTCGTCTTCCTGGTCATTTTGAGGTGTGGGTAAACGCGCCGTCCCAGTCTTCGGGCGGCGCTTCGACAAGGTAGCGTTTGCAACGCTCCATATAGACGCCATACAACTTGGCGTTGCGCGGATATGCGGCCAGCAGCCGCACATAGTGCTGTTCCGCCTGCGCGAATTCCCGCTGTTCGTACAGGTGCAGGGCATATTCCGCGGCTGCGAGTTCTTCCGTCACGTTTTCAGCCTGCTCCGGCGAATACGCCGTATAAATGTCCACGGGCTGTTCCCGGCCCTTCACGCGCTCCTTGCCGAGACGCTGAAAGACGAACGCGCCTTCCCCGCAGGCCTGTTGACATTCCCCGCTCATGATGATCCGTTGTCCATAATGCGAACACAGTCCTTCCAGGCGTGAACCCAAATTCACGGTATCGCCGATGACGGTATAATCCATCAGTTCCTCGGTGCCCATGTTGCCCACGCGTGCCCGCCCCGTATGCAAACCTGCGCCGAAAGCCAGGCGCAGGCCGAACTCCGCCTCCAATTCCGGATTCAGGGCATCCAGGCTGTCATGCATGGCCAGGGTGGCGCGCAGAGCCTTGGCGCTGTGCCCTTTCACCTCTTCCGGCGCGTTCCAGAAGGCCATGATCGCATCGCCGATAAACTTGTCCAGCGTGCCTTGGTATTGACGGATAATGCTGGTCATGGGCGTGAAATAGCGGTTGAGAAGCCGTACCAGTTTATCGGGCGGCAGTTTTTCCGAAAAAGAGGAAAAACCTCGAATATCTGAAAAAAAGACAGTTATGTCACGCTCTTCACCATGCAGACCAAAATCCTCATCCGAGTCCACAATGCGCTGCACTACCGCCGGAGCGAGATAATGTTTGAAAGCCTTTTCGATAAGGCGTTTCTGGCGTTCCTTGCTGGCGTGCTTGTACAGGCTGGTGCCCAAAAGCGCGGTCAGCGCGGCCGCGATCAGAGGCATCAAGGGCAGCCAGATCCCCCGGTACGCGCAAAAAAGGGCCAGGGCCGGCGGCACAGCGAAGGCAGCCAGCCAGACCACGCCTTGTACCGCCACGCCGCCGCGCCCGGCAAGGCAGAACGCAAGCGCGAGCGGCAGCAGCACAAGCAGAGCGCAGCTCAACCCGAAAGACGCGGGCCGCACAAAACTCTGGCTGAGCAAGTTGTCAAGGATGGTGGCCTGCACTTCCACCCCGGAATAGGCGCCGCCCATGGGGCTGGGACGCAGATCGAACAAGCCCGGCGCGGTAAAGCCGAACAGCACATGTTTGCCGGCAAACAAGGCGGGATCGATGCTGGGCGCTTCGCCCTGCTGGAGCAGCACATCGCTTTGCACCACGGCAGCCGCGCTGTAATGGGCATAGCTGCCGGCCGGCCCGCTGAAGCGCAGCACCGCCCTGCCGTCATCATCCAGGGGTATGCGGCGCGTCCAGTCCCTGCCGGTAAGCACAAGCTCTTCCTGTTCGTGTTCCACCGCAGCAGGTCCCATCACGGAAAGAAAGCCTGCCAAGGCCAGATTGGGCGCGGGCCGCCCGTCCAGCAGCGTAAAAGGCAGCACGCGGCGGTAAATGCCATCGGGATCCGATGCGGTGTACGCATTGCCGAGCGCAGCCCCGGCCGCGATTTCGGCAATGGGAAAGACGGCGCTTTGTCCCTGCGGCCAGAATGCGTGCGGAGTACCCGGGCCAAGGTTGAGCTGGGACGATGCGCCCCAGTCCGGCCAGTGCCCGCTGCCCGCTGATGTGCCCAGCATCAGGGGCAGACTGACTTTGCCGAAGCTTGTCACGGCCCGGCCGAAGCGCGCGTCGTCTT
>JAIRVN010000104.1 GCA_031253875.1 Deltaproteobacteria bacterium
AGATTACCGGGCCATCGGGAAATGCCTATCTCGAAAAAGCCATTCCTTCCACGCTCTCTTCCCGTCTGCACTGGAAAGGGCATGTGGAGGCGCTTGCCAAGGGCGCTCCCTCCAAGCCGTTGAGCAGTGGCGAAGATGCCAAAAAGGCGCTGGATGCGTCCAAGGCGCAGTATATTATCTGGGGGAACGCCACGATTGTCGGCGAAGAATGCAGTCTCGAAGTGCAACTGCTCGGCAAGGACGGCAAAGAATGGCGCAAGAGCGGCAAATGCCCCTTTAAAAACCTGATGGGCGCTGTACAGGGCATTGCCGACAGCATCGGCGTGGAAGTTTTCGGGCGTCCCGCACAGCAGGTCGGGAGTCAGCAGAGTTTGCCTGTCGTGAACCAAATGAATCCGGATATCGTGGTCAACCAGACCGGCCAGCAGCAGGTATACCTGAATCCGCAGTTCCGCTACCAGGGCGACACGGGTGGCGACGCGTCCCGCCTGCGCTCGCAGACGCTGCCCTTCAACATGGTGGACTTCCTGATAGGAAGTTTCAGCAGCAAGGGCAAAACCGAAGTGGCTGTGCTCAGTGATCACAGGCTGCATATCTATGCCTGGGAACAGGGACGTCTGAAGCCTCTGGCGGAGACTGTGGTTTCCATGTCCGCCCAGAATTATTCCCTGCGTGCCATTGATCTTGATCGCGACGGGGCCTTGGAACTGGTCGTCAGCGCCTTTATTCCGGACACCAGGGCACAGCAGGGCGGCAACCAGCCGAGCGGCTATATTTATTCCTTCGCGGGCGGCCGTTTGCGCCAGTTCAGCGACCGTTCCCCTTACTTCCTGAGCGTTGCAAAAATGCCGCCGAATTTCACCCCCATGCTGCTCGGCAACACTTGGGACTCCATCAAGGTTTTTGCCCCCGGCGTGCGTGAAATGATACGATCCGGCAACAAGTATGCGCTCGGCGGCCGCCTGAACCTGCCGAAAGACGCCAATGCCTTCAACTTCGCATGGCTGCCGGGCGGCAAGAGTGGCGAAGGAGACAAACTGGTGGTGCTTGCCGCAGACGAACGTCTGAAAGTCTTCGGCCCCAAGGGCGATGAGTTGTACAAATCTGCGGAAAAGTTTTCAGGTTCTTCCGTGGGTATCGAACATGTGAAAGGGGTGTATGGTCTTGGCCGGGATTCCGTACAGCTTCCCGATCAGTATTATGCTCCTATGCGCATGATTCCCGTGGACTTGAACCGCTCCGGCGAATATGTGCTGTTGGTCAACAAACCTATTTCCATGGCGGCGCAGTTCTTTGACCGTTACCGTTTCTTCCCGGAAGGCGAAATCCATGCGCTTTTCTGGGACGGCGTGGGCCTTGGCATGAAATGGAAGACGCGTCGCATCAAGGGGTCGGTGGTCAACCTGGATCTTGGCGACATCATGAACAACGGCGTTCAGTCCCTGGTCGTGGGCGTCAATTCGCATCCCGGCGCTCTGGGCGTCAATCAGCGCCAATCGTTTTTGCTGGTCTATCCGCTGGACACGAGCCGCATGGATCCCAACACGCCTTGGGATAAAACCGAAATGGAAGAGACCAAGCCGTTTTAATAGCTTTCCCACAGGGCCTTTTTTGCGAGGCCTGCAAGCAATAAGCGCAGCATACCGTACATGCTGCGCTTATTGTGTTTTTTACTGGCGCTAAAGTTTTTCGTAATAGGTACGACAAGCTGTATGCGCTTTGGCGCTTATGCCGGTACCTCTTCTTTGATGACCGCCTCTGCCTTGATGCGGTCAAGCAGTTCGGCAAAAGCGCTCGTGACGTTTTCCCGGATATCGCCGGCAACGACGAGAAAGAGCAGATCATCTCCCGGTGTGAGTTCGCCTTCGTTGGCTTCGGCCAGAATGCGGAAGATGCCGGGCCGTTGCTCCATCTCCCGGCAGATGTCGAGTATGCGCGCCCGGTCGGGGCGCACGCGCACGGAGCGCACAGGCGCATGATTTGCGCGTGACCACGCGCGCACAACGCCGTTGTGGACAAGCATCATGCCCACATGTTCCGTGAATCCGGGTTCCTGCTTGAGTTCTGCAAGAGTTTTGGTAATGTCCAATGTGTCGTTCCTTTTTTTTGTAAAGAGTTGATGAATATGCCGCTACTTGCCGACATTCTGCAACGTGTGCCTCCCAGCAGAGAGAGCCGCATGAGTTCCGCCGGTTTTGCCGCCTGGGTATGCTGGCAGGATGAGCTTGATCCGGCTGTGGCGCAGACCTTGCAGGACTATGGGGGTATGAGCCTTGCTGCGGAACGCGATCAAGGACTGTGGTTCTTCTTCAACGCCGATGTCCTTCTGGCCCTGGCGCGCCTGTCCGTGTGGGCGACCTTCAACAATCTCAAGGCTTCGGTGATCGTTTTTCCCGCCAAGCTCGTTCTCGGCAACAAGCGTGAGCTTGGCCTGTCCGTGGAAACCCTGCTCAGCAATCAATCGCTCCAGGCCGCGCAAAAATTGGATCTCTGGCTGCACCCCCAACTGCGTGAACACGGCGAAAGCATACCCGGTCTGGCTTTTGAAAAAAAGAGCCTTGTGTCGGGAATGGCGAAAATCGCCT
>JAIRVN010000188.1 GCA_031253875.1 Deltaproteobacteria bacterium
CAGCGTGACGAAGCGGATGCCAAGGAATTCATGCACTCCCTGCGTCTGGACTTGTTCAAAGATGAAGTCTACGTCTATACCCCGCGCGGTGAAGTCAAAGAACTGCCCGAAGGCGCAACTCCGCTCGACTTTGCCTTTCTCATCCACACGGAAGTGGGCATGCGTTGCGCAGGGGCCAAAGTCAACGGCAAACTTGTACCGTTGAGCACTGCTCTAAAAAACGGCGATACGATCGAAATCATCACCGATCCCATGCGGCGTCCAAGCCGCGACTGGTTGAAGCTGGTTAAAACCGCCAAAGCCAGAAGCCGGGTACAACACTACATCCGCACTGAGGAACGCGCACGCGCGATGGCGCTTGGCCGGGAAATGCTGGAGAAGGAAGGACGCAAACTCAGTCTTAATGTGGCCAAAGCCGCCAAGGAAGGCCATTTGGCCATAATTGCCCAGGATATGAGCCTTGACAGCGCCAACGATCTTTACGCTTCCGTGGGTTACGCCCATAACACGCCGCGTAAGGTACTCAACAAGCTGTATGCGCTGCTGCATCCGCAAGAAGCGGAACCCTCCCCGCAACCTGCAGCGCCGGTCAAGGAAACCCACCAGCGTAAACAGGAAGGGATCGGCATCTCGGGCGTTGATGGCGTGCTGGTGCGCTTTGCCAAGTGCTGCAACCCGGTGCCGGGCGATCCCGTTGTGGGATACATCAGCCGGGGGCTGGGCATTACGGTGCATACGCTTGACTGCGTCAACGTGCCCAATATGGAGCCGGAACGCCTTATTTCCGTCAACTGGGACGGCGAAGTGGACAAGCCTTTCCCCGCACGCATCCATATGGTAACCCGTAATGAACGGGGTGTGCTAGCCGCGGTGGCGCAGCTATTCGTCAAACATGACGTGAATATTGATGAATTTACCGCGCGCAGCCAAGTGGACGGCCGTTCGCAGATGGACTGCACCGTAGAGGTGCGCAACGCCGTACAGCTCTATCAGATGATTGACGAATTGCGTAAATTCCCCGCCATTCTCGAGGTTATCCGCTCCGGAGGAGATACATGACGCTTGCACGCATATCCGCTGTCCTTGTGTGCGCCGCATGCATAGCACTTCTGGCCTTCTTGCCTGCAAAGGCGGAAAAACGCGTGATCATCCGCCGTGATACGGAGCGGACGGTGTCAAGCCTTGCTTATCCGCAGTTCGGACACGTGCGCCTCGACGCTGCCCTGGCATTTTTTGCCGCGCAGGAACTGGAAAGACGCACGCAGGATATCGAACGGGAATTCGACCAGGCAGCGCTCGGACGGAGCAAACTTGCGAGCCTTGCAGGCAGTTATGCGCTTTTTCGGCCTTCGCCTCAGGCAGTGAGCGTGCTGTTCGAACTCCATGCTACAAGCCCGCGCTGGCCCGCTCCGCGTCGTTATTTCTCCACGCGCAGCTATCGTCTGCCGACAGGTGAGGAACTGACGCTTGCCGGCTTATTTGAAAGTCTTCCCGACGCCCTGAAAATCCTTGCTCGAAAATGCTCTCCCAAACTCCTGGCCCAGATAATGGAATACGATACGCAAGAACGCATAGAAACAGCATGGTTTTTGCGTTCACGGCTCATCATGCCGGGTCACCCCATGCCGGACGGCGCGGATATCGCGGAATTTTCAAAACACGGCGGCGACGCTCCCGCCATGCGCCTGCTGGAAGGTGTAGTGCGCGGCACGCGGCCGGAAGAGGAAAACTTCAAACACTTTGTCCTGACGGCCAAAGGCGTGCGCATCCAGTTCGAGCCCCTTCAGCTCGGCGGGCCGGAGGCAGGCGCGCCCCATGTGGATCTGAGCCTTCAAGAATTGCAGCAGGCAAAGCCGCATATGCACTTGTGGGGCAAATAACGAAATACTATAAACTGAAACAAGGAGGCAATCATGCTACCTAAACTCATGGCCGCCAACTGGAAAATGTACAAGGCCACAGCACAGGCGCGCGCCAGCGCCGAAGAGCTGTGTACGTTGCTGCCCGTAACGCCTGAACAACGCGAAATACTCGTCTGCCCCCCTTTTACGGCTATTGCCGCCGTAGCTGCCGTGTTTGCGGGAAAACCCGGTTTCCTGACCGGCGCGCAAAACCTCTATCCCAAAGAAGAAGGGGCCTTTACCGGTGAAATTTCGCCGGATATGCTCAAGGATGCGGGCGCGCGCTGGGTACTGACCGGGCATTCCGAGCGCCGCAGCCTCTTCGGCGAATCCGATGCGCAGGTGGGCGCGAAAACCGCCTTTGCGTTGGCGCAGGGGCTGAATGCCGTGCTGTGCATCGGCGAAACCCTGGATCAGCGTGAAGCCGGGCAGCTTGAACAGGTGCTTGCCAGGCAGCTTGCCGCCGGACTCGCCGATGTGCCGCCTTCCTGTCCGCCTGTCTGCCTGGCTGTCGCGTATGAACCCGTGTGGGCTATCGGCACGGGAAAAGTGGCGGGGCCGAAAGAAATACTGGAAGCCCACGCCTTGGTGCGCAGACTTTTGTGTGAAAAACTGGGCATGAGCCGCGAACTGCGCATTTTATACGGCGGCAGCGTGAAACCTGATAACGCCTCTGAGATTATTGGCCTTGACAATGTGGACGGAGTCCTGGTAGGAGGCGCTTCTCTGCAGGCGGAAAGTTTTTCGCGAATAGTACGGGCCTGATGAAGGCGGAGGGCAACAGTGCAAACCCTTATTCTAACGCTGCATGTCATCGTGTGTGTGTCCCTGGTCATTCTTGTGCTGCTCCAGGCCGGCAAGGAAGGCATGGGCGTGATCTTCGGCGGCGGCAGCGGCTCCGTCTTCGGCAGCAGCGGTGCAGGCGGCATGCTCTCCAAACTCACGGCGTTCATGGCGGCGCTCTTCATTCTGACGTCGCTGAGCTACAATATTATCTCCAGCAGCCGCCCGGACGATAAATCCACGATTTTGGACGTCAAACTGGAAGAAACAGCGCCTGCGAAAGCTCCGGCTCCGTCGGCTCCCGCCGCTCCCTCAACAACCGACGACAAAAAAGCCGCTGTTGATCCGCTGGATCAAACAACAGGCAAAAAATAGGGTAGCGCCCAGTTTGAGCAATCTTCGGCAGTGTCCAAGTTTGCCGTCAGGCGAGGACGCCTAACGTGGGTATCGTAAAATGGCTCTTCGACGTTTAGTGTGGAATTTGAAATTTCCTCCTCGCC
>JAIRVN010000191.1 GCA_031253875.1 Deltaproteobacteria bacterium
GGGACGGTGCGGAGTACACGCTGGACATAGACCGTCTGGACGTGTTGCGCGGCGAGCGCATTGCCATCACCGGTCCGAGCGGCTGCGGCAAAAGCACGGCGCTGGATTTACTGGCGGGCATTCTGCGGCCGGATGCGGCGGAACGCTTTATTTTTGCGCCGGACAACGATGTGGCCGTGGACATGATGGATGCCTGGAACACGGGCCACCTCAACAAACTGTCGCTGTTGCGCCGCCGCTATCTGGGCTATGTGCTGCAGACCGGCGGCCTGCTGCCTTTTTTGAGCGCACGGGAAAATATTACGGCGGTGCGCCGGGCCATTGGCCTGCCGGATGACGACAGCGTGGACGAGCTGGCAGAACGCCTGGGCATCCGCCGCCTGCTGCCGGTGTTGCCGCACAGGCTTTCCGTGGGGGAGCGCCAGCGCGTGGCCATAGCCCGGGCTCTGGCCTCCGGTCCCGCGCTGATCCTGGCGGACGAGCCCACGGCCGCGCTGGATCCGCTCAATGCGCAAGGAGTCATGGACTTATTCGCGGAATTGGCGCGCGAAATGGGCTGCACGGTCATTCTGGTGACGCACGCGTCGGAGATGGCGCGTCGGCTTGGTTTTCGGGAATGCCCCTTCCGGCTTGCGACGACCCGTACGATGGAAGGCGGCGAAGCAGGAGACGCGGTACACGCACTGCTCGGCGATCCGGCGGGAGGCGGCTGATGCGTTTGTTTCTGCAAAGCTGCGCCATGGCGACGCGCGATTATCTGCATGAAGCGTTGCTCTCCGCCTGTGGGATACTCAGTCTGGCCGCCGTGCTGACTCCATTGCTGGTGCTGTACGGCGTGAAGTACGGCATTGTCGCCACTATGACCGAACGCATGCTTAATGATCCGAAAAATTTGGAAATTTCTCCCGTATCCAGCGGGCATTTCGGCCAAGACTTCTTCGCGGAAATGCAGAAGCATCCGGATGTCGCTTTCATCCTGCCGCGCACCCGCGCCATTGCCGCCACCATGAGTCTGGCCGCCGGACAGGGCATGGAGCGCCGCGCGCTGCCCGTATCGCTGGAACCCACGGCCCCGGGAGATCCCTTACTGGCCAGGCATGTCACCTTGCCCGAAGGGCACAACATGATCGTGCTGTCCGACGCCGCGGCCCGCAAACTTGGCCTTACGGGCGGGGACAGGTGCACGGGACATGTGGAGCGCTCGCGTGCCGGCAAGGTGCAAAGCGCCGCTGTGGATCTGGAACTGGCCGCCGTACTGCCTCTGGAAGCCCAGAGTCGTGACGTGGCCTTTGTGCCGCTGTCGCTCCTGGAAGCCACGGAAGCCTTCCGCGATGGCTTCGCCGTGCCCGCCTTGAACTGGCCCGGCCGGCCCCCTGAAAACGGACAGGAGCGTAGTTACGCCAGTTTTCGCCTGTATGCCCGCAGCCTTGATCAGGTCGGCAGCCTGCGAAATTTTCTGAATGCCAAGGGTATTGAAGTCTATACCAAGGCAGAAGAAATCGAAGCCGTCAAAAGCCTCGATAGTTCCTTCACGCTGATTTTCAGCCTGATCAGCACTGCTGCGGCAGCAGGCTTTTTCGCTTCCACGGTCAGCAACGCACTGGCCGGCGTCAAACGCAAGGAACGCCACCTGGGGCTTATCCGCTTGCTGGGTTTCCCGGCGAGCAGCATTATGGCTTTTCCGATCACCCAGGCCCTGCTCACCGCCGTGTTCGGCATGTTCCTGGCAGCGGGCCTCTATGCAGGAGCGGCCGGCGTCATTGACGCGCTGTTCCGCTTCAGCCTGGGCGACATGGAGCAGCTCTGCCGTCTATTGCCCGAACATTTCGCCATCACGCTCGGGCTGGTTGTCGCCCTTTCCGTGCTTGCAGCCCTGCCGCCAGCGGCGTGCGCCGCGCGTATCGAAGCTTCGGAAGTTATCAGGGATGTATAGGAGCCCCCTGCATGTCCACAATTTCAGCCTTCCAGGAAAAGTAGTATGAAACACATCTGCCGTGCCGCCCTGTTTGTTCTGTGTCTTTTCTTTCTGACGGCTCTGTCCGTGCCTGCCGCAGCGGCACTCAAGGCCAAGGGCGCGGCGCAACTCAATGAGGCGTGGAATCCCGTGCCGGACAAGACGGACATCATCCTGCCCATGTCCTGCGGCATAGGCATGGTCATGCGGGTGGTGGCCGTGCCCGTCCAGGGTTTTTTATGGGACATGGAGAGCCGTTTCGGCTGCGACAATTGTGGTGGACAGGATCGCGGCTATTACGACGCACGTCACAACATGGCGCTTTCCGGTCCCTTTACCGCCGAGGATCTGCCTGAAAGCTGGCGCGTCAAGCTGCCCAAGGGCCAGCATCTCTTCTATTTGATCGGGAAATATGAAGTCTCGCGCCTGCAATGGCGGATCGTGATGCAAGGATCTTGCCCGAACCCGAATGAGCCGCTTGATCCGAACGAGATCCTGCCCGTAACCGGCGTTTCCTGGTATGAGGCTGTGGATTTCAGCGCCAAATATACCGCGTGGCTCTTGGACAAGGACCCGACCAGCCTGCCGCGTTTTAGAGGCGATGCCAAAAATGTGGGCTTTTTGCGCTTGCCCACGGAAACGGAATGGGAATATGCCGCGCGCGGCGGCCATATGGCGCCGCGCCTGTCCCTTAGCCAGGAGGATTTTTTTCCGCGTGAAGCCGGAGACAACTATAGCGACTACGCGGTCTTTCGTCCGGAAAATGCAGCCCGGATCGAAGAAAAGCCCCTGCGTATCGGTTCACGCAAGCCCAATCCCCTCGGCCTGCATGACACGGCGGGCAATGTGGCGGAAATGGCGATTGATCCCTTCCGTTTTTCGCTGGGCGGTCGCCTGCACGGCGCCGCCGGCGGTTTTGTGCGCAAGGGCGGCAGTTTTCTTTCCGGCCTGGCGGAAATCATGCCCGGACGCCGGGAAGAAGTGGCCTTTTTCCAGGCGGATGGCCCGGTGCGCGCCAAGGATTTGGGCTTTCGGCTTGTGCTGTCCGGCATCAACACTCCGGGCGGCCGCCGTCCCGAACTTTTACGCAAGGAATGGTTGAAAGCCGGAGAACACCCGCCGCTGCCCACCGATCTGCAGATCAATCCCCTGGAGGAAATCGACCGGTTATTGCCCCAGGCCCAGTCGCCCCAGGAAAAACAGCGTTTACAGGCCTTGCGCGCGCAGATCAAAGACACCAACATCGCCCTGGAGCGTCAACGCGCCCAGGCCGCCCAGGAACTGGTGCGCAGTTCCAGCTATATTCTGGAGTCGATCCACAATTACGCCATCCGCAGATGGGAAATCAGAAATAAACTCTCTGAGCTGCAAAAGAAACGAGAAGAAGCCGCCGCCAAAAGTTTGAATCTGGATGTGAGCGACGCGCTGAAAAGCATCACAGATTCCATGATGCTCATGGACAAAGGAGTGCATGCTTCATTGGACTATTACCGTTCCCGTATCGAAAACAGTGCGATTTTCCCGCGGGATGTGCTGGATGCCGCCTTTGAGGCAGTAAAAAACGAACAGAAGCAACAGGACGACTTCGCCCAAGCCTTGCGCTACCGTGTGGATATGTATAAAAAACATGTGGATATGCTGCGTAGGGGCGAACGGGCTGCCTTGAGCCACGACAGGCTCAACCAGGATATCATTCCGGAGCGATTCAGATAGATCCGCGGTACGGCATCTCAACGTTACGCTGGGTAGTGCCTGAATTTGTCGTCAGACTTGGTATCAATCCTGCATAAGATTGTCTTGCCGGAAAAAACTACTCCGTGATCAACGGCTGCAAAGGAAAGATACTGTGCCTGCATCCACGAGAACACAGCCCAAATTGTCCAATTCTCGCCCCCCGCCAGGCGTGCTTTCCCGTCTGTTGCCGGCATGCGCCTTTTTGCTGGCGCTTTGTACCCTGGTGACGGTGCTGTACGGCAACGGGTACGGCTCTCTGCCGCCAGTCGAACAACGCTACAGCAAGGCAAAGAATGAACTGGACAGCTTGCGATCCGGAGACCCCCGCGCAGCGCAGCGGGAGAATTGGCTGCGCCTGGCAAACGAATTTCAGGAGATTTATACCCTGGATCCGAAATGGGCCAATCGCCCGACAGCGCTCTTCCGCAAGGCGGAAAGCCTGCGCGAGCTTGCCCGGCGTTCGGGCGGCCAGCGTGACTATCAACAGGCGGCAGCCACCTTTGAGGAATTGGCCATGCGCCACGCGGAATGCCGTCTTGCCGGCAACGCGCTGCTGATTGCAGCCGACATCAAGGCGAATTTTCTGGGTGATGCGGCAGGCGCTCTGCGCCTGCTGGCGCGCATTCGCGCCCAGTACGCCCACGGAGACGTCTTGCTGCAGGCGCTTGAGTTGGAACGCAAGCTTACAGCGCACAACGCGCTCAAGGAAGCTGTCCAGCCCAAACAAATCCAGCCCGCTTCCCGTAAAAAAGCCGGAGAACTGACCCAAATTGCCTGGAAGACGCTTAACGCGAAGCAGGTGCAAATAGTGGTGGAGCTTGACCGCGGCGTCAATTGGCAGGCGCGCCAGATGCAGGTCAAGAATGCGGCGGCTTCCTCGTCTCTGGTGCTGGAACTGCAGGATGCGCTGCCTGCGAACCAGATTCGCGCCGGCGCCCGCGTGACCGGCAGTCCTTTGCAGGCCGTGCGCGTAGACACTTCCTCCAGGGAATATACCCGGTTGTTTTTTGATTTCGCCGGTCTTGCCCGCTATGAGACGCGGGTGGAACAGGCGCCTTTCAGAATCATTCTGGATGTGCTTGCAGAAGATGGCAAAACGGCACAACGGCCTGACAACACTGCCGAAAAAAAACACGCCGTCAATACGCAGCCGGTTCGCTCGGCGGGCCAGCCGAACGCGCCGGTGCAAACTGTCGCGGCGCCCAAGGATCTGGCCTCCCAGTTGGCCCTTGCCGTGCATACCGTGTTTCTCGACGCCGGCCATGGCGGCAAGGACCCCGGCACAAGCCATAACGGAATCGTGGAACAGGAAATAACGCTGGACGTGGTGAGACGGGTCGGAAAACTTTTGCAGAACCGAGGTCTCGACGTTCAGTACAGCCGCGAGAAAAACGTGTATTTTTCGCTTAAGGACCGTACGCGCGCGGCAAACAAAACCAAAGCGGATCTGTTTGTTTCCGTACACGTCAACGCTGCCGCCGATGCGCAGAGCGCCGGTTTTGAAACCTTCTATCTGGATATAGCCAGCAATGCGGAAGCGGCACGCCTGGCGACCATGGAAAACGCCGGCAGCGACAAGAAGATGGGCGATCTGACGACCGTTCTGGCGGACTTCATGCTCAGCGCGCGTACGCAGGAATCGCGGCAACTGGCTCGAACCCTGCAAAACACCGCGCTTGCACGCTTGGGCAAACTGCGCTACGCGACCAGGGACGGCGGCGTAAAAGCCGCTCCGCTGCATGTGCTTATCGGCACCGGCATGCCCGCGGTGCTGGTGGAACTGGGTTATTGCAGCAACCGGGAAGAAGCCCGCCGCCTTGCCAGTACGGCCTACCGCCAAGCGCTTGCCGAAGGCATAGCCGAAGGCATTCTAGCCTACCGCGATACACTGCTGCGCAAACAGACCGTGGACGTTACGCTGAATAAGCAGCGTTCTTAGCCGCAGTTCGGAAAAGAACCTTCAAGGTTTGATATAAGCGTATCCGTCCTTCTGCAATTCAATCAAAGCCACAATTCCGGCCGGGACAATCTCGCACCCCTCGATCAGGCGGTCCGGATTAATGTTGAAGTGGTTAAGGGCGTTGCGGCAGACCTTAAAGGAAACTCTGGCCTGTTGCAGTTGCCGGATTTCTTCGCGATAGGGCGCGCAATGTTCGGATTGCAGCAGACTGACAGCCGGCCCGTTAAACAGGATGACCAGATCATAATGCCTGCCTTGAATGGCGCGAAGCAGGTTGCCGGCATTACTCAAAGCGAGCATCAAAGTTTTGGCGTCGTCAAGATCAACATGGAGAACAGCGTGATAGAACATTTTATTGTACTCTTCCTTCATTGCGTCTTCTTTTTGTCCGGAGAACGGAAGGAATTGGCCATGCCGGCCAGATCTCTCCGAAGGTTTTCGGGCAATGCCCGGAAAGGCTGCATGACCGTGCCGGGATAGCCCGCCGTGATGACGTCCATGGCCCGTTCGGGCGTCAGGGAAAAGCGGCGGAAGTCCGGCGGGGACGGGCGCAAGGTGCGGCCGAAGTCGCTTATTCCCCCGTCAGCGCCGTGGCAGGTGGCGCATGTGGCCGCCCAAACAGTCGCCGCTTGCGCCCTGTCTCCATGTTTGTCCCCCGCGGCGGGGGAGGCGTCGAACATGCCGAAGGTTTCGGACAGCCAGTCCAGAAGCAGGTCTAGCTTTTCCCGGTCATAGTGGCGGAAATAGGGCATGGCCGTACCCGGAGTGCCGTCCTTCAGGATTCCGTAGATATACTCCCTGTCAGCCCGAATGGCGGAGAGTTCCTCCGCCGGAACCATCAGGCGGACGGCAGCCGGCCCGTCTCCCTGTCCGCCCCCGCCGTGGCACGCGGCGCAGGCCTGGACGTAGATGGTTTCGCCATTGTCATAAACGGTGGCCAGTTTCTCGCTGAAAGATTGCAGCGCCTGCTGCTGGTAGGGTTGCAGCGCTGCGGCGCGCTCTTTCCTGGCCAGGACGGCCTGTTCTTCCACAGGCATGACCGCCCGGTCCTGAAGCATTTGCCGGGATGCCAGCATGGCGACGAAAATCAGGGGCAGCAGCACCAGCAAGCCGCGAGGGACGGCGGCATCCGGCCACGCCGCGCCCGGCCTCATGATCCAGAGTAAAGCCATGGCTGCCGCCGCCCCCAAGGTTACAACCCAAAGCATGGCCCAGTTCATATCCTTTGCCACAGTGAACAGCAGGGGTATGCCAATGACAATCTGCGCGAGTACCGCACCGAAGAGCCAGTTGCGCAGGCGCGGGACTTTCCCCTGTTCTTCTCCTTTGGCAAAAAGGAGCAGGAAGGCGGCGCCGAACAGACACGAAGCGCCGATCACGTGCAAATAACGCAACAGCCAATGAAGCGCCAGCGCGCCGTTCACGCCGAAGCCCGAAGCCCCGAAAACGGGCCACGCTTCCTGCCGCTCCATGAGCGTCAGCACCCCGGTGAACACCGCAGGCACCGTCAACAGGAGAGCGGCGCTTATGATCCCATAAGTCAGGGTCAGCCGGGAATGGTGATTCCGTTCCGTATGCCGAAGACCGTCCAGAAGCAGGAAGGAGATAATAATCAGCGGAATCAATGCCAGCCAGCCATAGGCGAACAGGCCCGTGGCCGTGAAAAACGCGTGGGGATAGCGGACCTGGATGATGAGCAGCGGCGCGACGCCGAGCACCACCAGCAGGGTTCTCAGACCCAGATGCGAGCGCATGTCCCGCTCTGCGGGCAGTCCGTGGAAGCGGTCATAGACAAGAAACAACATGCCGAGGAGCGTGGTTCCCACAGTGAGCAGCGCGAACAGCATATGCAGGCCGAACGAGACAAAAAGCAGGGCGCGCAGCCAGTTTTCGGGCAAAGGCAGCACGGTGAAAAGGTCGGTCCATCCGCTCATGGCTTCTTTCCTTTTGCGCCGGGTTCCCGATGAGGCGCGTCGCCGTTGGCCAGTTTGTAGATATAGTCAGCGAGCAGCAGGCGTTCCTGCTCCGATCCGGTAAAGGGCGGCATAAACGGCCCCAGGCCCTGGGTCATGCCGATGATGGCGTTGATGCCGTCTATCGGGCGGCCGGCAGCGCGCGTGCTGATGGCGTTCACGCCTTTGGCGCCGCTGTGGCACATCCCGCAATTAGCGGCAAAAATCGCCTGCCCTGCCGTCATTTCCGCAGTTTGTCCGACCTTGCCGCTCACCCAGCGTATATTCGGCAAAAACGGCGCATCCGTCCGTTCGCCGGCGGCGTGTTCGATCAGCAGCACCTGATTAGCATACATATATCCCGGCAACAGGTACGGACCTCGTACGAATTCCCGTACGCGCTCGAACTCGGCCACAAGGGCGAAGCTGAACAGGATGGCAGGAATGCAGAGAACCCGGCACAGCGCCGCCCGGCGGAAAAACGCCGCAAGGCCCATGGCCAGAATGAGCAGGCAGGCCACGGCATTGGCAAGGGGCAGAAGGTGCGGCGCCTGCGAGAGAGCCGAGGTTCCAACCGCGAATTTCCAGTGCGTCAGATAGGTCTGGGGAACCCGGGAAAAATAGATGTATGCGCTGATCGCGGCTACGAGCATCGCTACGGGCAGTATGCCGCCCGCAAGGCGCAACACGCTGCCGCGTTCCTCTTCCCAGCCTTTGAAACGCCAGGCCGCCCAGGTCATGATGAACAGGGAACCGAGCGTGAGGCCTCCGGCAAGACGCAGAACCACTTGCGGCACGAAGGTGGGGTTGAAATAGGCCTCTGCGAAACTTTTTGCCCAGGGCCAACCGCCCGGCGTGAGCATGAAGCCGAGCACACCCGAAATCAGGACGGCGGAAGCCACGCCCATGCCCACGTACCCCCATCCGAGCGCTACCAGCAGGCCGGGCCTGATTGTGACCAGCTTGTCCCAGTTGTAATACAGCGCCAAGAGGAAGATGACTTCCCCGGTGAAAGCGCCCCATTCGATAAACCAGGGCCAGAAAAAGAGGTGGATCAAGGATCCTATGCCTTCCGGCGCAAGCGCTCCGGTGATGACCCATATGCCCACGCCCGTGATGGCGCCAATAGAGGTCACCACCACCACCACAGGGTTGAGCAGCGTGCGGGCCGTCCGCGCCCAGTGTTCCCCTTTTCCCGCGTAAGCAAGCGTTTGGAACAACACGATGATACTTATCGTGCCTATGGCCACGCCATGGCTGATGACCACGTGCGGCACGGCATCCAGGGCAATGGTCATGCCGTTGCCGAGTCCCGGGATTTGCAAGAGGGGGAACATCATCGCTACTTCCCCTTCTCCAGTGGGATATTCTGTTTGATCTTGTCCGGATGGGTGGCCACGAATTTCGGCCTGGGCTGTTCATGAACAAAGCCGGCCACATCCAACGCCTGTTCCGGGGTGAGAGACGGTGCGCTTTTGGGCATGAACCGCCAGGTAAAGACAGAAAACATGTTGATGCCGTGCATGCCCGCTCCGTCATTGTAGGAACCTTGGCCCCAGAGCGGTGGTGCTATGGGCGTGCCGTTGCCGTCCTGGCCGTGGCATCTGGCGCACACCTCCTTGAA
>JAIRVN010000197.1 GCA_031253875.1 Deltaproteobacteria bacterium
CACGCGCATCGGCTATGCTTCGCCCAAGGCGGACAGCAGCAAATGCCACGGTTCTCCGTTGGGCGCGGAAGCTGTTGCCGCCACGCGCGCAACGCTGGGCTGGCATGAACCGCCGTTTGTGATGCCGCAAGCGGTGCGTGAGGCATGGGATTGCCGCGAGCGGGGCGGGAAAGTCCAGGCGGAATGGGACGCCCTGTTTGCGGGGTACCGCCGGACCTATCCGGAACTGGCCGCAGAGTTTGAACGCAGGATGCGCGGCGAAGCGCCTTCGGACTGGCATGCGCGGGCTGATGCGCTGATAGCCGGGATTGCCGCACGCACGGAACGCATTGCCACCCGCATTGCAGCGAAGAATATGCTGGATGCGCTCGCGCCCCTGATGCCCGAACTTCTGGGCGGTTCCGATGATTTGACAAGTTCCGTGGGAACGTTCCTTCATTCTGCAAAACTTTTGGAAAAACCCTTCAGAGAAGGCAATTATATCGCCTACGGCGTGCGCGAGTTTGCCATGGGCGCGATGATGAACGGTATTGCCCTGCATGGCGGCTTCATTCCGTACGGCGGCACCTTTCTGGTCTTTTCCGATTATGCCAAAAACGCCATCCGGCTTGCGGCCCTGATGGGCCTGCGGGTGGTGTGGATATTGACGCACGATTCCATAGGCGTGGGGGAGGACGGCCCAACGCACCAGCCTGTGGAACAGGTGGCGGGCTTGCGCCTGACGCCCGGCGTCGGAGTCTGGCGTCCGTGCGACACGGTGGAAAGCGCAGTGGCATGGAAGATGGCGCTCCAGACGCGCAATGCCCCGAGTTGCCTGATACTTTCCCGGCAGAATCTGCCCTTTGTGGAACGCGCGCCGGAGCAGCTTGCGGCGATTGAACGTGGAGGCTATATATTGCGCGACTGCGCAGGCATGCCGGAAGCCATCGTCATGGCGAGCGGCTCTGAAATCCAGCTTGCCCTGGCGGCGGCGGAGCGCCTGGCTGCCGGGGGACGCAGGATCCGTGTAGTGTCTTTGCCGTCCACCTCGCTGTTTGAGGCGCAGGATGCAACATGGCGGGATTCCGTGCTGCCGCGCGCCGTCCGTGCCCGCGTGGCCGTGGAAGCGGGCGCTGCGGATATCTGGGGTTCTTACGTGGGGCTTGACGGCTGTGTCGTGGGCATGAGCAGCTTCGGCGAATCGGCGCCGGCTTCCGAACTGTTCGCGCATTTCGGCTTTACGGTTGACGCTGTGGAGACCGCTGTGCATACAAGCTTGAGCAACGTATCCGCTGTACAGGGGGTATAGTATGAAGACTATTGCGCAGATGAAGGACATGAACCTGGCAGGCAAGCGCGTGGTGATCCGCGAGGATCTGAACGTGCCGATCAAAGACGGGAAGATTGGCTCGGACAAGCGTATCCGCGCGGCCATTCCCACGATCAAGATGGCGGATGTCAAGGGGGCGGGCGTCGTGCTTCTTTCGCATCTGGGCCGTCCCGTGGAAGGCGAGCGCGACCCCGCTTTTTCCCTCGCCCCTGTGGCGGCCCGGCTGACGGATTTGCTCGGCAAGCACGTGCATCTGGTACAGCATGTGGAAGACGCCGTTGCCGCGCCCGGGCAGATCGTGCTGCTCGAAAATATCCGTTTCATGAAAGGGGAAAAGAAAAACAGCGAAGAACTGGCCCGCAAACTGGCCGCACTGGGAGATGTGTATGTGATGGATGCCTTCGGGGCCGCACATCGCGCGCATGCTTCCACGGAAGGCGCGATCCGCTTTGCGGCGGAACCCTGCGCCGGACCTCTGCTTGTGGATGAACTGGAGGCCATCGGCAAAATTCTGGACAAGCCGCGTCGTCCTCTGGCGGCGGTCATCGGCGGTTCCAAAGTCTCCACCAAGCTGGCGCTGCTCGAAAATCTGCTGGACAAGGTCGACAGGCTCATCGTGGGCGGCGGCATCGCCAATACCTTCCTGGCCGCCGCCGGTTTCGGCGTGGGCGCATCGCTGTGCGAAACGGACCTTGTTCCCGATGCCAGGCGGATTATGGAGGCAGCCAGAGCGGCCGGCAAAGCGCTGCCCTTGCCGGTGGATGTTGTGGTGGCCAAGGAGCTCGCGGCGGGCGTTCCCGTGCGGACGGTCAAGGCGGATGCCGTGCCCGCCGACGGCATGATTCTGGATATAGGCCCGCAGACCGTGGCCCTGTATGCCGACATGCTTGCGGACGCCGCTACCGTGGTTTGGAACGGCCCTGTGGGAGCTTTCGAAACCGAACCCTTCGGCGCGGGCACCAAAGCCCTGGCGGAGATACTGGCCAAAAGCCCGGCCTATGTGCTTGTGGGAGGCGGCGATTCCGTGGCCGCCGTGGAGCAGTATGGCCTGGCGGACAAGATGGGCTATATTTCCACAGGCGGCGGCGCTTCGCTGGAACTGCTGGAGGGCAGGGTGCTGCCGTCGATTGCGGCCCTGGAGGCCCGGTCTTCGGAGGGCTGATGCGCAGGCTGTATCAGGAAAATTGGTTCGAGATCACCCTTTCGTCCTTTGCCGAGCCGTCTTTCTTTCATCTGGCGGAACCGGATTTTTACGAGCAGTTCTACGCAAAGCTGTTTCGTGCCTATGACTCGTGGGATGCGTTGCCGCAGAGCTGGCGGACTCACAAGATCATCCTTGCCCGCTGGCTTGCGCGGCAGGCGGAGGAAATGACCGCGTCCTTGCTTGTGAACCACGAAAACCGTCCCTTGCGCGTTTTTTCCCTGGGGAGCGGGCTTGGCTTTGTTGAATACAATTTTCTCAAGGAATTGCCGGGAGTGGAACTCCATATCAGTGAACCCAGCACCATAGCCATGGACTGGATACGCGCCTGCATTCCGCCGGAACGCATCCATATCGGCGCGGGTCTGAGCGTGTTGCCGCATGATCTGCGCTTCGACATGATCTATCTTTCGGGAGTGGACTATTTTTTACGGCAGCATGAATTTGTGCAGCTTTTGAAAGAACTGCATCCCCGCCTTGCGCAGGGGGGGAGGCTCATCTGTCTTTCCGGGTCGTTTCTTGAGGATGACGGTTTGCTTTCCGCCTGCGCCGCCGCCTGCAAAAACGCGCTGTACGCCTTGCTGCATTTTTCCGGCATACGCAAGCGGCAGTTCTGGGGCTGGCTGCGCTCGCGGGAGGAATATCTGGCGGCTGTCCGGGAAGCCGGCTATGAAGATATCCGCGACGGTCGCCTTGAGGATGAAACAAGAACGTTTTGGATGTCCGGCGAATAAGGTCAGGCACAGAATGACGCACGACAAAGAACACCGTTGCGGCTGGGTGGCGATCATGGGCCCGCCCAACGCGGGAAAATCCACCCTGCTGAACGCCCTGATCGGGCAGAAGGTGAGCATTGTCACCCCGCGCGCGCAAACCACGCGTAACCGTATTGTGGGCATTCTCAACGAACCGGGCGCGCAGATCATGTTTATGGACACGCCCGGCCTGACCAGGGCGCGGGGGCATCTGCCCAAGATGATGCTGCAATCCGTGTGGCAGAGCATGGATACAGCCGACGTGCTGCTGCTGATCCTGGATTGCGATCTCTACCTGCGCAAACCCGAGTTTCTGGAGCGCGATACGGAAGCCTTGGCCCGGGCTTTGGCCGTGGATGCACGTCCGCTGATTGGGTTGGTCAACAAGGTGGACAAATTTGCGGATAAAAGCCGCATGCTTCCGTTGCTGGAGCGTTTGCAGTCCATGTGGCCGAAAGCGGAGCTTTTTCCCGCTTCGGCCCTGCTGCGTGACGGCTTGCCCGAACTTGCGGCGCTTATTGTAAAAAAACTGCCCGCCGGGCCGGCGCAATTTCCGGAAGAACAGCTTTCCACCGCCTCCGTGCGCTTCATGGCTGCGGAAATCATTCGGGAAAAACTCTTTCTCCACCTGGTGCAGGAAGTTCCGTATTCCGTTGCTGTGGAGATTGAGATCTGGGAAGATATGGAAGACGAGGGCCGTACGCTGATCCATGCCGCAATCTATGTGGGGCGTCCTTCCCACAAGGCCATGGTCATCGGAAAGGGAGGCGCGGGCATCAAGGCGATAGGCAGCTCGGCGCGGCAGGAGATACAGGCGCTGCTCGAGCGGAAGGTGCATCTGGAGTTGTGGGTGAAGGTCCGTGAACATTGGACGGAGGACCCGCATTTTATGCGTAGCCTCGGTCTTGGCCCGGAGTGAACTCCATCGGCCAAAGCCGGCAACATCGGCTTCGCCGATTCAGGCTGATGCCAAAGCTGGTAAAACGTAGAAAGGCGCTGGATTCCCGCTTTCGCGGGAATGACGGGGTGCTGGCGGCGCAAGTCATCAAGCAGCCGAACGTCATCCCCAAAGTGGGACAATAAGGGATAGTACAAGCAGCGGCACTACCGAATAAGGCGGAGGACGGCGCGTGACGGCAATGGACGATTCGGAAAAGGCCCTGGTGGAACGGCTGCATGTTGTGCGTGACCGCATTGCGCATGCGGCGCGCTCGGCCGGGCGTGATCCGCAGGAGGCGCGTCTTGTCGCGGTGTCGAAATTACAGCCGGCGCGGGCGATTGCCGCGCTGGCGACTGCCGGGCAGTGCGATTTCGGCGAGAGCTACGTGCAGGAGGCCTGCGCCAAACAGGCGGAGCTTTCGCATCTTGCCCTGCGCTGGCACTGCATCGGGCATGTGCAGACAAACAAGGCCAAAAACGCGGCCGGGCGTTTCCAGTACATCCACAGCCTGGATTCGCTGAAGCTCGCCCAGGCGCTGCGGCGGCATATCCCCATCTCCCGGCGGCAGCAGGCGCTTATTCAGGTCAATGTGGGCGATGAGTCGCAAAAAACCGGCGTGCGCGCGGAGGAACTTCCCGTGCTGGCGGAGCATATCGCGCGGATGCCGGAATTTGAGCTGGCGGGCCTCATGTGTTTGCCGCCTTTTTTTGACAACGGAGCGCGGGCCCGTCCGTACTTTGCGCTTTTGCGTGAATTGTGCGAACGTCTGCGTATCCGGCTTGGACTTGCCCTGCCGGAGCTTTCCATGGGCATGTCCGGCGATTTTGCCGAAGCGGTAGCGGAAGGCGCGACACTCGTGCGTATAGGCACGGATGTTTTCGGCCCCCGTCCTTCGCGGAGGCCTTAGCGCGTATCGTGCAGGGGCGTTCGCGTGTTTGACGAAAAAACGTCATCTGGAACACTTTGTGCATAACCCACGCCGCTGACGGCTTTTTGTCGCAGTCGGTCAGACAGGTAAGGAGAGAGCCATGGCGAAGGAAACGCCCAAGACGAGCGTTCCCGCTATCCACGAAGAAGCAGCCGAAGCTCCGAAGAAAAAAAGCAAGGTGAAAAAAATTGTCATCTTGCTCGTTATCTTGCTGATTATTGTGAGCGCAGGCGCCGGTGGGGCATATTGGTGGTTTTTCCTGCGCGTGCCGCCTCCTCCCGGCGGCGGGGCAGCCGCGCCGGTCGCGCCGTCCGCAGGTGCGGCATCACCCGGCAAGGAAAGCTCGCCTCGCGTGGAACGCGTGAGCGATCTGCCGCGCAGCGTCGGCAAGGTCTTGCCCTTGCCGCAGTTTGTGGTCAATCTGGCGGATCCTGCGGGCAAACGCGTGCTGAAGCTGGGCATGGAAGTAGAGGCCAATGCCGATATTGCAAAGGAATTACAGGCAAACGATGCAAGAATCCGGGATGCCGTGATTACGTTGTTGGCCGGCAAATCCTTTGCGGAAGTCCAGTCGCCGGAGGGTAAGGTGCTGCTCCGGGCGGAAGTGGCGGCCAGATTGAACCAGATACTGGGCGCTCCAAAAATCGTCAGGGTATACTTTACGGAATTTATCGTGGAATAGATGTGTCGCAAGCGCATTCACCTCAACGTTGGGACGGTGTCATATGAGTTCTGATGCGGATCAGGAAGCCCTTGCCGCCGCGTGGGCCGCGGAACTTGGAGCTGAAGACGGAGAAAATGCGGACGCTGCCTCCGTGCCGCAGGACGCTGCTTCTTCAGAAGAGGAATTGGCGGCCAAATGGGCGGAAGCGCTTGCCGGCGATGAAAAGGCACAGATGCAGGTCAGCGAGGAAAAGGCAAGGCACCTGCGGGCGCAGGCTTCGGAAGCGGTGTTCAAGGACATGACCGATGTGGCTCGCCAGCCCCGGCCTGATCAGCCCAAGCGTGAACTGGACTTTATTCTGGATATTCCGCTCGACGTCTCGGCGGAGCTTGGACGCACCCGCTTGCTGATCAACGAGCTGCTGCAACTTGGGCAAGGTTCGGTGGTGGAATTGAACAAACTGGCCGGCGAACCGCTGGAAGTGTATGTGAACGGCAAACTGGTGGCTCGCGGCGAAGCGGTGGTGATCAACGAAAAATTCGGCGTGCGCCTTACGGATATCATCAGCCCGATGGAACGGATAAAACAGCTTGGCTAGCACTCTTTCGTCGTTTTTTTGCCGGCCTGCCGCATGGCGCGCACAGCGCGGCGCGTATATCGCATGCGCGGGGCTTCTTGTCTGCGCGCTGCTGGTTTCGCCGGTCTTTGCCGCGCAACAGGAGCAGGGACAGGCCGCGTTCTCCTGGAGCGGGTATTTTTACGCCATCGGCGCGCTGTGCCTCATTCTCGGCGCGTTATGGGGCGTGTTGTGGCTTATGCGCCGTTCCGGCAAGTTCCGTTTCATGCCTTCGCACAACTCCTTTCCTCGCGATGCTTTACGCATTGAAGCCCAGATTCCCCTCGGTCCGCGCCGCGGACTTATGGTGGTACGCTTTTTGAATAAGCGCTTGCTGTTGGGACTGAGCGACCAGCAGATACACCTGTTATCCGAGGCGGAATATGATGAACAACCAGGCGAAAATTTTAGTAAAGTTCTTGAAGCGGCAGAACGTCGGGAAACTGACGCATAAGCTTGCCCTCCTTGTCTGCGTTACGTCGATCATGCCGCTTCTGCCTTCTCTGGCGTGTGCGGCGCAGGATCTGGCCCTGCCTCTCATGCAGTTGACCTTGTCGGGCGGGCAGCCGGAACCTCAAAAAGTATCCCTGCTTCTTGAAATTCTGTTCATGCTCACGGTACTTTCCCTGGCGCCGGCCATTATGCTGACCGTGACCAGCTTTACCCGCATTATCATCGTGTTCAGCTTTCTGCGTCAGGCGATGGGCGTGCAGCAACTGCCGCCCACGCAGATTCTGGCGAGCCTTGCCATTTTTATGACCGTGGTCATCATGTTTCCGGTGGGCAAGCAAATCAACGACACAGCGCTGCAACCGTATCTGGACGAGCGCCTTGACTACAAGGTGGCGCTCGATCGCGCCCAGGTCCCCTTACGGGAATTCATGTTCAAGCATACGCGGGAAAAGGATCTTTCCGTCTTTTACGCTATCACCAAAATGGAGCTTCCCAAAAACAAGGAAGAGGTGCCCACCATTCTTCTGGCTGCCGCCTATATCATCAGTGAATTGAAAACGGCGTTTACCATCGGCTTTTTGCTCTATGTGCCGTTTTTGGTGATGGATATGGTGGTTTCCAGCGTGCTGCTGGCCATGGGAATGATGATGCTGCCGCCCATGATGGTTTCCATGCCGTTCAAGCTTCTGCTGTTTGTCATGGTGGACGGCTGGAACCTGCTCATCGGTTCCCTTGTCAACAGTTTTCTCTTGTAAACGTTGAACGCACAGGCATTGGAGCGAGCTATGACCCCGGATTTCGTCATTGGTTTCGGCAGGCAGGCCATTGAATTGACCTTGATGATGGCCTTGCCCATGCTCGGCGTGGGACTGACAGTGGGTGTGGTGGTGAGCATTATCCAGGCTGCGACGCAGATCCAGGAAATGACGCTCAGCTTCATTCCCAAGATTGTCTGCATGTTTATAGCGCTTTTGCTGGCCTTGCCCTGGATTATGGATCAGATACTCGCCTTTACGCGCGGGGTGCTGGTGAATATTCCCCAGTATGTAAGATAGCGCGTTGCCGTGTTTTTTCAATGTGCGCGGCCGCTCCCCTGTTCGGAATTCTGTGCTATGAGTTCTAATTCCAATTCTAAATAAAACATGCTATAATTGCCTCAGAAAGGAGGATGATTATGGCACGTCTCCCTCGCGGTCAGGAAGTTTTAGAGAAAGCTCAGAAATTGATGGCAAAAGCCACAAAGGCCGATGACTT
>JAIRVN010000207.1 GCA_031253875.1 Deltaproteobacteria bacterium
CCGCAAGACGGCTCTGAATCTCGCACGCGCGCTGGGCGTCCAGGTGCGCGCCCTGCGTCAGGTGAAGGTTCTCACTCTGGACGGTTTCGACCGCACACAGGTGGAAGCCCTTCTTCGCGAGGGCGTGCTGCATGACCCCGTCATACAGGCGGCGTCTCTGGGCGCATTGCCTCAGGCGCCCTTTGCGGCGGATTGGTTCGTCGAGGTGGGCTTCCGTCCCGGCGTGACCGACAACGAAGGTCGTACCGCGCGCGACACCGCCGCCTTGTTCCTGCGCTTGCCCAAGGAAGGCCTCTCCGTCTATACCGCCGTTCAATACCGCATCCGGAACGAACCAGGAAAAGAGCTGGCGCGGCGTGACGTGGAGCGTCTGGCGCGCGATCTGCTCTGTAACGAGCTCATTCAACGCTTTGCCGTCAAAAGCCGTGAAGAGTGGCAGGCCGAACCCGGTTTCCCGGCCCGGGCCGCCAGAGTGACGGGTGCGGCTTCCGACGAGGTCACGGCTGTTCCCCTCGCGCAGATGGACGACGAAGCCCTGACGGCCTTCAGCCGTGAAAACACGCTGGCCCTGAATCTTGAAGAAATGCGCGCCATCAGGGCTCAGTATGCGCTGCCCGAACTGCGGGACGAACGCGCACGGCGTGGCCTGCCCGCAGATCCCACGGACGCGGAAATGGAAATGCTGGCCCAGACTTGGTCGGAACATTGCAAACACAAGATTTTTGCCGCGCGCATCACGTATGAAAACCGGGAGACAGGCTTCAGGGAAGAGATCAACAGTCTGTATAAAAGCTGTATCCAGGACGCCACAGCCGGCATCCGTAAACGGCTGGGGGCACGCGATTTCTGCCGCTCGGTCTTTAAGGACAACGCCGGAGTTATCGCGTTTAACGACGCATTTGACGCATGCATCAAGGTGGAGACCCACAACAGCCCCTCCGCGCTTGATCCCTACGGCGGCGCGTTGACCGGCATCGTGGGCGTGAACCGCGACCCCATGGGCACGGGTCTGGGGGCGGAACTGGTATGCAACACCAATGTCTTCTGCTTTGCCTCTCCCTTCCATGAGGCGCCATTGCCTCCGCGCCTGCTGCATCCCCGGCGAGTGCTGGAGGGCGTGCGCGAAGGCGTGGAACACGGCGGCAACAAGTCCGGCATCCCGACCGTGAATGGTTCACTGGTCTTTGACGAACGCTTTCTGGGCAAACCGCTCGTGTTTTGTGGCACCGCGGGCCTTCTGCCCCGCGTGATCCACGGTCGCGAAGGCTGGCGCAAAAACGCCGAAGCGGACGATCATATCGTCATGGTCGGCGGCCGCATCGGTAAAGACGGCATCCACGGCGCAACCTTCTCCTCGGAGGAGCTGCACCAGGAATCACCCGCCACGGCCGTGCAGATTGGCGACCCCATCACGCAGCGCAAGATGTACGATTTCATCCTGTGCGCCCGGGATCTCGGCCTGTATAGCGCCATTACGGACAACGGCGCGGGCGGTTTGTCCTCTTCCGTGGGCGAAATGTGCGAAGACAGCGGCGGCGCGTGCCTGGATCTGGCCAAGGCGCCGCTCAAGTACGACGGCCTGCGTCCTTGGGAAATCCTGCTGTCCGAAGCGCAGGAACGCATGACGCTGGCCGTCCCGCCCGAACGTCTGCCACGTTTTCTCGAACTGGCGGCGGAAATGGACGTGGAGGCCACAGTACTCGGCGTTTTCACCGCTTCCGGCGTTTTTGAGGCCTTTTACCGGGACAAGCCCGTGGTTCGTCTGCCCCTGGATTTTTTGCACTACGGCATGCCCCAGTACCAGCTGCACGCCCGTTGGGATGCGCCCGTTCCACGGCCCGACGCCGGATTCGATCTGCCCGCCGCACAGCAAGGCGCGTTCCTGAAACGCATGCTCGGGCGCCTGAACATCTGCAGCAAGGAATACATCATCCGCCAGTACGACCATGAAGTGCGCGGCGGCAGCGTGATCAAGCCGCTCATGGGCGTCAGGCGCGACGGGCCTTCGGACGCGGCTGTGTTGCGCCCGCAGCTCGATTCGGAAAACGGACTGGTCATCGCGCACGGCATCTGCCCCAAATTCAGCGATTACGATACCTACTGGATGATGGCCAATGCCGTGGACGAAGCCGTCCGCAACGCGGCGGCCGTCGGCGGCGACCCCGACTTCATGGCCGGGGTGGACAACTTCTGCTGGTGCGACCCGGTGGAATCTGAAAAAACACCCGACGGACGTCATAAACTCGCCCAGCTTGTCCGCGCCTGCAAGGCCCTGCGCCATTTCTGCCTGGCCTATGGCGTGCCCTGCGTGTCCGGCAAAGATTCCATGAAAAATGACTACAGCGGCGGCGGCCGGAAAATCTCCATCCCTCCCACAGTGCTTTTCAGCGTCATGGGTGTGATGCGCGATGTGAAGCTGGCCGTGTCCGGCGATTTCAAGCGCGCCGGAGAGGTCGTCTACCTTCTCGGCGGCACCTGGCGCGAACTGGGCGGCAGCGAGGCGGCAAGCGAGCAGGGGCTTGCCGGAGGCCGCGTGCCCCACGTGGACGCGCAAAGCGCACTGCAGCGCTACCGCACCCTGCACCGCTGCATGCAGCAGCGCATGATCACCGCCTGCCATGATCTCTCTGACGGCGGTCTGGGCGTGGCTGTCGCGGAAATGTGTCTGAGTGGCCGCCAAGGCGCGAAGATCAGGCTTGACGACGTGCCCGCGCTGGAAGACATGAGCCCGGCCGAACTGTTGTATGCGGAATCCGCGAGCCGCCTGCTCGTTTCCGTGCGCGGCGACATGATCGAGGACTTCGAGGAGGCCTTTACGGGACAGATCTGCGCCCGTATCGGCCGGACGACGGATGACGCGATATTGCGCATCGAACACAGGGGCCGGGAACTGCTGCGAGAAGACGTGGAAGATCTGGCGCGGGCGTTCAAAGCGACGCTGGACTGGTAATATCCCCAAGCATTCCGGATTTTTTGTCGCGACTTGCACATTGTGGAAGAAGCGTATAAGTATGAAACGGACATAGATGAAACCGCATATGAGTAACCCTATCAGATTTGCGGACACTTCAGGCAGGTGCAAAGTATGAAACGCGTTCTTCTTGTCCTTGCGGGCCTTGTTCTTCTGGGCGTGATCGGCGTGGTCGTGGCGTTTATGCGCCTGGATGCGCAGAGCATACGCAATCAGGTGGCGGAAGCCGTACGCAGCGCAACCGGCAAACCACTGATCATGCAAGATATTCCTAAAGTTTCCTTTATGCCCTTGGGCGTAACCTTCGGGGCCGCGTATTGGGGCGTCACTCCGGACGGCAAGCTTGATCCCGCAGGCGGCATTTCCGCGGCGGTCAAAAGCGGCCAGGTCGTCGTCCAACTCCTGCCCCTGCTTTCGGGCAAGGTACTGGTTGACGAAGTGCGTCTGGACAGCCCGAATGTGACGATCCGTCCGGAGACGAAACCTGCCGCCCAGACCACGCCGCCCAAGGCGGCGGACTCCAAGGCATCGGCGGAGCCGCCCATTCCTCCCCAGGTGGAAGTGAACAGGCTCCGCCTGACGAATGCGTCCATCTTTCTGGAAATGGGCTCCGGCCAGACCGTGCGGCTGTCCAAACTCAATCTGGAACTGGACAACCTGAAGGTCGGCGAGGAAATGCGCCTGGATCTTTCTACACAGCTTGCCATGAGCGACCCCGACCTGGAAGGCGCGCTTGCGCTCAAGGCCAAAGCGTACTTGCAGACCCAGAACTATGAACTGCGCGACATTTCACTGCGCTTTACGCCCGTCAAAGGAGTCGTGCCAGCGGCTATAGGCCCGATTGATCTTGCCTTGCGGGCAAAATACGAGATCAGCAGCGGCAAGCTCAATCTGGCCATGCTGAGTCTCACCGCGCAGGGAGCCAAGGTGGAACTTGACGGCGAGGCTGACGTAAGAACATTGGCTTTCAACGGCAAACTCAAAGTGGACAGCCCCCCTCGTAAACTGGCCCAGGGTATGGGCATAAGCCTACCGTTCAAAAAAGGGCTGGAGAGCTTCAAACTGCAAAACACCGTGGCGATGACGGGCCAGACGCTCAGTCTCGGTTCAATCCAGGGCATGCTGGACACCACCAGTATTGACGGCAAGCTGTCCCTGGAACTGGGCAAAATGCATGTGGCCGGCACGCTCAATCTGGGCGCTCTGAATCTGGATGCGCTTATGGCGTCCGCGCCCCTGCTGCCCGTGCTCTCGACCGAGGCGCTGGTCGCGTTGATCAGCCCGGCGGAAGCCCTGGCAGCCACATCTCAGCGAGCTCCCTCGAAAAGCCAGCCGGCCGCGCCAAGAACGCCGCCCGCCGAACCCGGGCCCGCAACGCCCAAATCTCCCAATACTCCTCCTGCTGCCGCGAACAACGCCTTGCCGTCCGTTGATATGGAACTGGCCTGCGCCTCGCTGACGGTTTCCAAGCTTCAATTCAAAGATATCCGCGCCAAGGCGCGCGGCCAGGGCTTGTACCGCATAGAACCGTTGAGCCTGAACCTGGGAACCGGCGGCACGGTTCAGATGCAGCTCGGCATTGACGCAAACGCCATGCGTTACACTGCGGCGGGCAAAGTCAGCAACGTGGCTGTCGGCCCCCTGCTGCAGGCTCTGCAGGGCAAACGGCCTGTGGACGGCACAGCCAACCTGGATCTGGACAATATCGCCTGCGCGGGCACTACTCCCAAAGCTGTCCAGGCCAGCCTGTCCGGCAAGGGGTTGCTTACGGTGCGCGGCATCGTGCTGAACGACGTGTCCATCCTGCCCAAGGACGCGCCCGCCGGACTCGGCAATCCGCCCACGCATTTTGAACAGTTGACGGTGCCTTTCACGGCCTCCGGCGGCATAGTCAATCTGGCGCCTGTTACCCTGACCTCGCCCGCCGCCAACGTCAAGGGACAGGGAGTGGTGCGCCTGCCGCAGGAAAGCCTGGAATTCACCGCGGATATCAGCCTGCTGAAAATTGCCACCATTCCTGTCCAGGCTTCCGGTCCCTTCAATTCCCTTTCCTACGGACTGGACGGCAAGCGCGCCCTGCAAATGCTGACTCAAACTCCCGCCGCGCTTGGAGAGGCCGCCGGGAAAAAAGCCGAAGAAGCCGCCCGCGGCGCAAAAAATTTATTTAAAGGAATTACCCGGCCCTAGACGGGTTTCCGCTGGACGCGCAAATTTTTTTTCGTCTACTGACTGTCAGGGCTAAAGATTTTAGCATGTTCGTGCGATGATACAGTGAA
>JAIRVN010000039.1 GCA_031253875.1 Deltaproteobacteria bacterium
ACTCACTCAGCCTGAATGGTCACGGCGTTGTCCACAGCCGTCACCGTGCCGTCGAGGCTTGCATGTATACGGGCTCCGAGTCCCTTTTCCGGAATTTCGCCAATGCACTGTCCCGCGCGCACCTTGTCCCCCGGCTTGATCTGCGCTTGCGCCGGCATGCCTATGTGCTGGAGCAGGGGAATGCGCACCGCCGCAGGAGTCAGCACTCCCAAATCCGGGGTTTCCAGGTGCATATAGCGCGCAATGTCAAGCCGCGCGGCCAGACGCTGCACGGGAACCTTGCGCAGGCTGCGCCAGGTGCTGTATTCTTCGCGCAGGGCGCGGCTGCCGTCAAAGGCCGTGTTTGTGGCCCGCAGCGCGGCTTTGACCGTCTGATTGACCCGGCGCGGTGAAAGCTGCATGGGACAGGCATAATGTTCGCATACCCCGCATTCGCAGCACAAATGCGCCAGCGTGCCCGCCTCGCTCTCCAGTTCCACACCCGAGCCGAAAGCCCGCATGACTTTGTGGGTTTCAAAGGGATGTCCGATAAGCATGCGCGGACACAGATCCGAGCATATGCGGCACTGGATGCAGGCTGCGGCGGCCCTGCGGCGCATGGCGGCAGCGGTCTGCGCGGCGTTACGATGCAGATAGTGGCCGCTGGGCAGCACGATAAGTCCACCGCTCGTCTTGGTGACCACCTCTTGTCCAAGGGCGTCCTGGTCCACGATTATCCGGCCCATCATGGGGCCGCCCAAGATAAACACCGGTTCTTTCACCAGCGCGCCGCCGGCAGCGGCGAGGCACTCGTTCATGGCCGTGCCCAAGGGGACACGCACAATACCCGGCTGTTTCACCTCGCCCGTTACAGTCAGGCTTTTATGCGTTACTGATCGGCCGTGCTGCACGGCTGCATCCACAGAAGCAAGCGTGCCCACATTTGCGACGATGCACCCCACCTGCAACGGGATGCCCAGCGGCGGCGTCGATTTGCCCGTCAGTTCGCGTACCAGAATCTGCTCATCGCCCGCGGGATAAAAGTCATCCAGCAGCGCCAGCTCAAGTCCGAACATCCCGCACGCTTCGCGCGCCAGCGGGATCACCGCGCGCTGTTTGTTTTTCAAGGCGAAAACGCCTCGTTTCGCACCCGTCGCGGAGGCCAAGCCGGCCAAGGCCCGCGCAATGCCCTGTGCATGGTGCGCCATGTGATGCTGGTCGGTATGCAAAAGCGGCTCGCACTCACAGCCGTTGGCGATGACCGTATCCGCCGCAGCCGCAAACTTGACGTGCGCAGGAAAGCCCGCGCCGCCTTCGCCCACGATGCCCGCAGTACGGACCGCCGTTATGAATGCGTCTTTCGTCATAGCTGAGAGGCGTTTTTAACGTGTTGCCGGGATAAAAGGCAGATAGGGCAAAGGGAAGCCCTGAGGCGCCGTTATTACAGGTTTTGTAGTTTCCTTGGACTGTCCGGGCATAAGGCCGAGAATGCGACGGGCGTTGTCGTACATGACTTTACGACGCACGTCTTCCTTCAGGTTCAGCTTGCTGTAGATCCGGATGGCTTCTTCCTGTTCCACAAAAGGGTGGGCGCTGGCGAAAACAACTGTGTCGCCGATGACGGTGTTCAAGGCCTGAACATACGCATCGGCCCTAGGCGCAAGCTCATATTCCGAAAGATCCATGTACACGTTGGCGTTGCGCATGCAGGCGAAGATGGCTTCGTTCACGAAGGGGTAGCCGCCGTGGCTCATGATGATGGTCAGTTCCGGAAAATCGCGGGCGACGATGTCCACATGGCGCGGGTCAATGTAGTCCATAACCGCGCGGGGCACCTGGGGCGGAGGAGCCGTGGTGATGAACACGGGAATATTCAGTTCGCAGCACTTGGTGTACAGGGGATAGTAGCGGGCTTCGTGCGGCTGTATATGCGCGAGATATGGATCGGTGGCAATGCCGCGCATGCCGAGCTCGTTGACGGCATGGACGATTTCATGCACCGCTTTCATGCCCTTGTGCGGATCTATACCCCAAAAACCCACAAGCTGTTTGGGGTAGGCCTTGACGAACTCCAGCACGCTGTTGTTGTTGGAGGGAAAACCGTAGGTAACTTCGCAGTCGCGCCCGGTGACGACGGCAAGTTCCACTCCGCGTTTTTCCATGTCCGCCATGATTTCCGGCAAGGGCTGGGACTTGCGTTTTTCAAAACCTATGACTTCGCAGGCAGCCTTGAACATGGCGCTGTTTTTGATGCCGTTGATAATTTCCGGCGTATTGGGCCGAAAGCGGAAGTCGATGATTTTCATAATGACAACCCTCAAATATCATTACTAATGCTTTTGCGCCGTGGGCTTGGCTTGGTCATCGCCCATTTTGGAGAATGCCTCCAAGAAGTCAGAGGCGTTGACCGCGCCTGAAGCGAAAGACTTCATCGCTTCTTCGTGCAGGAGTTCCAGAGCTTCCCGTTTTATGTCCAGGTATTCCGGAGAACCCACCACGGTGAAGACCCTGGGCCTGGGGAGCTGCACTTCCATGATTTTTTTCACCCTGCAGGGCTGGTTGGTGAGGATGAGCAGCCGATCCGCGAGGAAGATGGCTTCTTCCAGTTCCGAAGTGATAAAGAGGTTGGTGCCCCGGTGTTCTTCAAAGAGTTTGACGTAATATTCCTGCATCAGGGCGCGGGTCATGGCGTCCAGGCCCCGGAACGGTTCATCCATAAACATGATCTTGGGGTGGTTGATCATGGCCCTGACCAATTCGCAACGGCGCTGCATGCCTCCGGAGAGTTGGGTGGGGTATTTGTCCTTGAAGTCTTCCAGTCCGACCATTTCCAGCAATTTCATGGTGGTTTGCTTAAGAACGTTGGCGGGGAGCTCTTTGCGCACCTTGGGGCCGTA
>JAIRVN010000061.1 GCA_031253875.1 Deltaproteobacteria bacterium
TATTTCATCCGGGCGCGCAGGGGGGTGCGGGCCGCCGCCCCTGTGCAGTCCTGCCTGTTCATCAAGGGGTCGGGCACGGGGCAAAACGTGCATAATATCGTGGTGGTGGAAGAAAGTGCGGAACTGAACATTCTGGGCGGCTGCGCCACGGCGCACGGCACACGCGAAGTCGCACACCTCGGCATGACGGAATTCTTTATCGAACGCGGCGGCAAACTCTCTTTCACCATGATCCATAACTGGGGCGAGGAGGCTGCCGTACGCCCGCGTTCCATCGGCGTCATCAAGGAAAACGCCGTTTTCCTGAACAACTACATTCTATTGAAGCCGGTCGCCAATTTGCAGATGTATCCCGCCATCACTCTCCAGGGCCGCGGGGCCGTAGCCCGTTTCAATTCGGTCATTCTCGCGCCTCCCGGCTCCCATGTGGATTCAGGCAACCGTATTCAACTGGATGCCCCGGACACGCGCGCGGAAATCATCGCCCGCACCCTGACCACCGGCGGCACCATCATCAATCGGGGTTTCATCGGCGCAAGCGCCGTGCCGGCGCGCGGACACCTTGAGTGTAAAGGCCTTATTCTCGGTCAGGGCCGCATCCACGCCATTCCGGAACTTGATGCCGCAGTCGATGGCGTGGAGCTTTCGCATGAAGCGGCCGTGGGCAAGATTGCGCAGGAGGAAATCGAGTACCTCATGGCGCGCGGCCTTGATGAAGACGAAGCCACCGCCACCATCGTGCGCGGATTTCTGAACGTCGATATCATGGGCCTGCCCGCGGCGCTCAAGGCCGCTATCGACGAACAGCTTGAAGTGCTCAATACATCAAACGCCATGTAGCATAGTTTCGGCAAGACGGCATGGAAGGTCGCGCTTGGAGCAGCATCCCTAAAGTGTAGCCGCTTCTTCAACCATTTCAAATGCTTCAACAATATCGCCTATTTTGATATCATTGAAGTTTTCCAAGCCCACACCGCATTCATACCCTTTGAGCACTTCGCGCACGTCATCCTTGAAACGCTTCAGCGAGGAAATCCTGCCGGTATAGACTACCACGCCGTCGCGCAGCAGGCGCACGCCCGCGTTGCGCACGATCTTTCCGTCCGCCACGTGGCTACCCGCGATGACTCCGGCTTTGGGTACGCTGAAGGTCTGGCGCACTTCCACCTGGCCGAGGTAAACTTCGCGCTGTACGGGCGCGAGCAGCCCCTGCATGGCGCTTTTGATGTCCTCGACCAGTTTGTAGATGATGTCGTAAAAGCGGATATCCACATTTTCTCGTTCCGCCACTTCCTTGATCTTGGCTGTGGGCCGCACGTTAAAGCCGATGACGATCGCCTGGGAGGCCGAAGCCAGCAGGATATCGGATTCGGAGATCGCTCCCGCGCCGCCGTGGATGACGCTGATACGCACCTTGTCCGTACTCTGTTTATTCAGGGCCTCGACAATGGCTTCAAGCGAACCTTGGACGTCAGCTTTGACAAGCAGGTTGAGCGTCAGGGCTTCTTGGTCGCTGGCCCGGCGCGACAGGAAGGTTTCCAGGGTGACCTTGGATTCCTTGGCCAGATCACGCTCACGCTGCTTGATGGCGCGGGCGTCGGCAATGCGGCGGGCCAATTTTTCATCCGCCACACACACGAATTCCTCACCTGCTTCGGGCACACCTTCAAACCCTTGTACTTCCACGGGAATAGCCGGACCAGCCTCTTTGACCTTTTTGCCCTGATCGTTGAATAAAGCGCGCACACGACCGGAGAATACGCCGCATACGAAGTTGTCGCCCTGGCGCAGGGTGCCTTCCTGGATAAGCACAGTCGCTACAGGTCCGCGTCCCTTGTCCAATTTGGCTTCCACGATATGACCACGCGCGGCTTTATCGGGATTGGCCTTGAGTTCCATGATTTCCGCCTGCAAAGCGATGAGTTCGAGCAGTTCATCCAGACCCTGACGGGTTTTGGCGGATACATGCGCCGTCACGGTATCACCGCCCCAGGACTCGGCCTGCAGGCTGAGTTCGGCCAGTTCGCGCAACACGCGATCAGGATCGGCCGCGGGTTTGTCAATTTTGTTCACCGCCACCATGATGGGCACACCTGCGGCTTTGGCGTGGTTTATCGCTTCTCGGGTCTGCTCCATCACCCCGTCGTCGGCGGCGACAACCAGCACCACGATGTCGGTCACCTGGGCGCCGCGCGCGCGCATGGCGGTGAACGCCTCATGTCCGGGCGTATCCAGAAACACGATATCGCCGCGCTTGGTTTTCACATGGTACGCGCCGATATGCTGGGTAATGCCGCCTGCTTCGCCGCTCGCCACGCTGGATTTGCGAATGGCGTCAAGCAGGGAGGTTTTGCCGTGATCGACGTGGCCCATAATGGTCACCACAGGAGGACGGAACTTCAACTGTTCAGGTGTATCCGCTTCCGCAGGCAGCAGATAATCGTTTTCGGAAAAGCCCGCCTTTTCCACTTCATAGTCGAATTCCGCCGCCACAAGAGCGGCTGTCTCGAGATCCAGCGACTGATTGATGGTGGCCATCACCCCGAGTCCGAACAGCACTTTGATGATTTCATTGGCCTTTATGCCCATCTGGTGCGCCATATCACTCACTCTGATAGCGTCCGTCACGCGGATCTTGCGTTTTACAGCCTTGAGCGGCTGGGTCGCCACGGGACGGATTTCTTTGCCGCCCTTGCGACGGCGGCCACGATTCAGACGCGGGGCATCATCGTCCTCATGGTGGCGTCCAGGCCCATCCTGCTGAAAATCGACCGTCCTGCGGCCCTTCATGCGTTTTTTCTTGCTCAGACCGTCACGACCCTCATTCTCGCCGGGAAGCACAGCGCCGGTACCACCGGGACCGCCGGGACCGCCGGGACGTGAGCCACCGGGACCGCCGGGACGTGAGCCGGCGGGACGGGGGCCGGCGGTGGGAGGCATACCGGGACGAGGCGGACGTGCCGCGCTGTCGCGGCTTTCCGCCGGACGCCGCGCCGCGCCGGGCATAGGCCGGGAAATAACGCGCACTTGCGGTGTGACGGGTTCCGGACGCTTTTTTCTTCTGCCGCGGGACGCGTCTCCTTCCTGATCTTCGCCGTCATCCGCAGGGAAAAGGGAATCCTGTCGTTTACGCAATTCAGACGGAGCACGTTGGGGCAAGGTGGGCGCCGAGGAACCTTCGGGCAGCGCCGAAGCGTCCGGTATCGCGCGCATGGCGCGCGGCGCGGGACTTTCTTCTGCCGCGGGAACGAAGGCGGACACGCTTTCCCCGGCATCAGGCGCAGGCGCTGTGCGCGTTTTCTGCGACACGGAATCTTGAAGTCCGGCATGCACAGCAGCGGACGCTCCTGTTTTTTGAGGGGCAGGGGCTTTTGCGCGCACAGCTTCCGCTTTCGGCGGGGTAGCGGAAGGTAGCTGGATGATCCGTGCGCTCGGCGTTGCCGGGCGCGGAGATCGGGATTTTGCGGTCTTTTGCGCGCTTTTCGCGGCAACGGTTTCCTGGCCGGGAACAGCGCGGTCAGATGCGTCCGGCGCGGGCGCTTCCTTTGCAGGTGCTTCCTTTGCCGTTTTCGATGTTTTGGGCTGCGGCGTTTTCTTCTCGGCAAGATCTTCCGACGCCGCACGCTCCACAGGAGCAGCGGCAGGCAAGGCAGCGGCTTCGGCAGGCGCTTCCGCGCGGCGGCGTCGCACAATCACGCCGGGCTGGATTTCCCGTCGGGTCACCGCGTCAGCTTCGCCGGGCGTAAAACGCCGACGCACACGCTGTACATCTTCCGCACCGAGAGAACTCACAGTGCTTTTGGCCGGGATATCAAGCTCGCGTAGCGCATGGAGCATATCCTGCGTCGCCACGCCGAGTTCCGCAGCCAAATCTTTCACCTTCATTTTGACGTCACTCATGCAATCATACCCCTTCTCAAACTGGCAGCTCAAAAACCAGGAAACCCTCAGCGTCGGAAATGCTCATCCCTGGCGCTGCGCGGAAAATGAACCCTTGTTCCTGCGTCCGCTCGTCTTGCCCCGGACGAAGCGTTCGCGGCAGCCCGGATCAGCGCACAAGTACCAGCCTCTACCGGCTTGCGTCTGATCGTCATCCGGCATCCAGCCTCCTTGCGGGGAACGCGTATGCCGCAACAAACGCGCTTTCGGAAAACGCCGCCGGCACACGGCGCACATGCGCACGGGCGTATTGGACATGTTCTATTCCCCTTCGGCATCCGCCACGTCTTCCACGACAGGCGCCAGGAAGTTGATGGCTGAACGCAAATCCGCGATACGCATGCGCGAAATGTTCAAGGCCTGTTCCAGTTCCTCGTCGCTGGCGGCGCGCAGCTTGTCCAGGCTGGAATAGCCCGCTGCGAGCAAATTTTCTATGGACACTTCCGCCACGCTCGCCACCTGCTCCAGGCCTCTGCCGATGGCATTGGCTTCGTGGTAGCGGGTTTCGGTAAAGATATCGACTTTCCAGCCCAAAAGCTTGGCCGCAAGCTTCACGTTCTGGCCCTTGCGGCCGATGGCGTTGGTGAGTTGATCGTCGGGCACGATGACTTCAAGCAGGTTTTCCTCTTCATCCACGATGATGCGGGACACCAGGGCAGGAGCGAGAGCGTTGCGGGCATATGCGGCAATTTCCGGGTTCCAGACAACGATGTCGATACGTTCGCCGCGCAGTTCCTGCACGATATTCTGGATCCGCGAACCACGCACGCCCACGCATGCGCCCACGGGATCCACATCGCGCTCACGTGACAACACCGCCACCTTGGCGCGGGATCCGGGATCGCGGGACACGCCCATGATCTGCACCGTGTTGTCGTCCACCTCGGGCACTTCGCGGCGGAACAAAGCCGCCATATAGTCGCGGTGCGCGCGGGAGATCAGCACCTGCGGGCCGCGTCCCTCCTTGCGCACATCAATGATCAGAGCCTGTACGCGGTCTCCGCGTTTGTAATGCTCGCGGGGAATCTGCTCCTCCTTGGGCAACAGCGCCTCAGTACGGCCGAGATTGATGATCCAGCCGCCCTTGTCGCGGCGCTGCACGATGCCGCTGACGATTTCACCCAGGCGATCCTTGTACTCCTCGTAGATGATTTCCTGCTCGGCGTCGCGCATGCGCTGGATGATGACCTGCTTGGCAGACTGCGCCGCAATGCGGCCAAGATCCTCGACCTTGACGCGAAAGCCCATTTCGTCGTCCAGTTGCACGCTGGGATCGTGCGTCTGGGCTTCTTTGAGAGAAATCTCCGAAACGGCGTCCCGAACCTTTGCCACCACAACCTTGAACTGGTAGACGTCGATATCGCCTGTTTCATCATTGTAGCTGACCTCCACATCCATTTCATCGCCATACTTGCGCAGCACCGAGGTGCGCACGGCTTCTTCTAGGGTATCGATCAGCATGCCGCGATCAAGACCTTTGTCCTTGCTGATCTGATCAATGGCTTTTTTGAGTTCCAGATTCATCTGCCTGCCTCCAGTCCCGGGCTCTGCGGCCATCCCGCGCGGGAACGCCGCAAGGGCTCATTTTGATGTGGCATCCGTCTTGAGCGCGGATTTCTTTGTGCCGTTTTTTTCAGCATGTGCAAAAGGGAGTTCTGGCGCCAACACCGCCTTGCGCACATTATCCCAGCGTATTGACAACAGCGTG
>JAIRVN010000092.1 GCA_031253875.1 Deltaproteobacteria bacterium
CCCTTCATCTACGACGGCCAGCACCGCATGATCGAGTTTGCCGGGGGCGTCGGGCGGGTGTGGTCTCCCAACGGCACGCTGGTCCCGGGCGGAAGTTTCAGCCATCCCTACGCCGGGCCGGAACTTGCCGGCCTGCGTTTCGCCCAGAGCGCGGATGTGATCTTCATCGCCTCGCCGGATCACAAGCCCGCCAAGCTCTGTCGCCATGCCGACGATGATTGGCGCTATGAAGTCCTGAGTTTTACGCCCAAGACGGCGCAACCAGCCGCGCCCTCACTGACCAGCGGCGGCAACAATTCCGGCACGGGCAACCAGACCTATTCCTATAAAATCGTGGCCGTCAACCCGGAAACAGGCGAATTGTCCCTGCCCTCCCCGGCAACGGACATCAACTGCCCCAGCCTGTCTCTCACCTATTACGTGAACGTATCCTGGAGTCCCGTGGCGGGCATCCGGGAATACCGCGTCTACAAGAAGAAATCCGGCTCCTACGGTTTTATCGGGCGCACCACGGACGGCACGACGAGCTTCCAGGACGCCAATATCGCCCCGGACATGGGCGATACCCCGCCGGGAGAAAAAACGCCTTTTGAAGCAACGGGCGCGTATCCCTCGGCAGCCTTTTTTCTCCAGCAGCGCCTGGGTTTTGCCGCTACCGCCGACAAGCCGCTCACCCTCTGGACTTCCCAGAGCGCGAACTTTGAAAACCTGGCCGCCTCCATCCCGCCCAAAGACGATGACGGCATAGAGGCCACCATCGCCGGGGAACGCCAGACCCGCATCCTGTGGTGCAAAAGCGAAGAAAAACACCTGGTCGTCGGCACGGCCGGCGGCGAATGGCTGCTCTCTCCCGGCCAGGGCAATGTCGTCACTCCGTCCAGCCACGGCTTCAATCCCCAATCCCATGTGGGCAGCCAGGCGGGCATCGACGCCCTGCGGGCGGCCGAGAACATTCTGTTCGTGCAGCGCGGCGGCGGGGCCGTGCGCATGCTCGGCTACAGCTATGAAGAAGACAAGTTCAAGCCCAAGGACTTGTCCATTCTCGCCTCGCACATCCTGGAAGGAAAAAAGGTCACTTCCTGGGCCTGGCAGTTGCTGCCCCACGGCATTGTCTGGATGAGCCTGTCCGACGGCACGCTGGCCGGGCTGACCTTGTTGGTGGAACACGACGTGATCGGCTGGCATAGGCACCGGACCGACGGTTTTGTGGAACAGGCGGAAGTGCTGCCGTCCGGCGGCGGAGAATACGATCTGCTCTGGCTGCTGGTGGCGCGCGACGGCAAGCGCCATGTGGAAATCATGTCGCCGTATTTCGGGGGCGCGGACAAGGAAACGGCCTTTTTCACGGATTCCGGCCTGTCCTGGTACGAGAAGGAGATCACGGTCCTTACGGGCCTGGAGCATCTTGAAGGCCGTACCGTGCATATTTTCGCGGACGGCAGGGTGCATCCGCCGCGGGTGGTGCAGGCCGGAAAAGTCACGCTGGACTATCCCGCAAGCGTTGTGCATGCCGGTCTGCCCTATGCCATGCGCATCAGCCCCACCGTGCCCGAGCCGCAACTGCAGGACGGATCCACGGCCGGACGCCTGAAACGGATCAGCTCCGTCAAAGTCTTTGCCTGCAATACCCTGGGCTTTCTGGTGCAGTCAGGAAACGAGAAAGCCGTGCCTGCCGCATACAACAGGTTTTCCACCCCGGCCAAGGATCTGCCGGAGTTTATCGAATACGGCGCGCTGGACGTGTCCATTGCCCGTGGCTGGAGCGAAAACGCCCGTTTGACGATCATTTCCGATACGCCGACGCCGTGCAGTATCTTGGGGGTTGTTTCCACCGTCGAGTTCAGCCCCGGCGGAAAGGGGCATCAGCTATGAAGGCTTATCTGAGGAAGGACAGAATGGCGACCAACAGGGCTGTCTGGGTGATGAAGCCGCCGACCATCCAGCGCAGGATGCGGACTTCCGTAGCAGCAAGCTCAACCTTGGTAGCCATATTTTCGCGAAGATTCTGTATATCCGCCTTTACGGCTACAATGTCCGCTTTTGTAGCCAACTCACGCCGCCAGCTCTCATCCGCCCTCTCAAACACATGGGCCAGAGCGGCGGCGGCCTCTTCGCCCAAGGCCCTTTCGAGTTTTTTGGAATCATCGAACAGCAGCATGCGGCACATCCCTTCAGTCCAATATATAACCCTTGAGGAAATAATGCAATGACAGCGAAACTTCGTATCCGACCCGCAACGCGAGCAGACGCGCTCGCCATCGCTCCGCTTATCCGTCCGGAGGATCTGGAGGAATGGATCGCGCTGGCGCCCATGCACCAATCGCCCGGCATCCTCCACAGCCTGATCCACGGCATTGACCACGGCGAAGCCTGGTACGCAGAAGAAAACGGCATGCCCGTGGCCATAGGGGGACTGGCTGAGCACGATGGCATTGCCGCGCCCTGGCTGATGGCGACCCCGGCCGTCGCGCGGCACGGCAGGGAAGCCCTGCGCCTGGGCCGTAGCGCCCTGCGGGCCTGGAAAGAGCGCGGCCTGCAGCCGGCCAATGTCGTCAGCGCGAAGCACGTCAGCGCCGTGCGCTATATCAGGGCCTGCGGCTATGAGATTGTGCGGGCTTTCCGCGTTGACGGGGAACCCTTTTTGATCTTCGGAGCATGCCATGTGTAATCCGGCACTCGCAGTCATGGGCGTTATGGCGGCCATGTCCGCCGGGCAGGCTTTCATGCAATCCGAACAACAGCGGGCGCAGCAAAAAGCCCAGGCCAGCGCCGCCGAGAACAACGCCATCGCCCTGCGCCAGCAGGCGCAGCTTGAACTGCAAAAGGGCGAGGTCAACAAGCGCCGCGTGGATATGGAGCGGGACACGCTACACCGCGACTACGAGCAGCAGGCGGGCGCCAAGCGCAGCCTGCTTGCCGGAAGCAACGTGGATATCACGTCCGGCTCGGCGGCGGATTCGCTGCTCGGCAACGCCATGCGCTTTGGCGAGGCCATGGCGGTCAATCGTTACCACTACGCCCTGGCCGATTGGGAAGCGGGCGAAAACGCCCGCAAGGCCGACTGGCAG
>JAIRVN010000108.1 GCA_031253875.1 Deltaproteobacteria bacterium
ACCGCGCCGGGCCGCACGCCCATGCCCACCTGCGACAGCGCGACTTTTGATCCCACCTGGGATTCCCAGCCGCCGCCGGAAGGCCCGGTGGCGTAGAAAATATCGTCGAATTGCATGGACTGCTGTTTGTAGCCTATGGTGTTGACGTTGGCGATATTGTGGCTGATTACGCCAAGCCCTTCGCCGTGGGTTTTCAAACCCGAGGCGCCGATGTACAAGCTGCTCATCATGGCCGTTTCTCCGGAACAAAAGTCCAATGCAGGGAAAATACTTCCCTGTCGGAAATGGGAAAGCATGGAACGTGCCAGTGTGCGCAAACACCCACGAAAAAGGCTGCCGGGACAAGCGCGCCTGCAAAAAAGCCGGCCTGCGGAGCACACACATGCATGACCAATGCAAGATCCACAGAAATTTTACGCCGCCGGTGCGGCTGGTAGCCTTTTATCTGCCCCAGTTCCATCCCATTCCCGAGAATGACCTTTGGTGGGGCAAGGGCTTTACGGAGTGGGACAATGTGCGCGCAGCACAGCCCCTCTATGCCGGGCATGCGCAGCCGAATGCGCCGCATCCGCTGCTCGGCTGGTATGACTTGCGCGACATCCGCGTCATGCGCCGCCAGATCCGCCTGGCCCGACAGCACGGCATTTTCGGTTTCTGCTTCCATCACTATTGGTTCGAAGGCAAACGTCTTCTGGAACGCCCCGTTGAATCCTTTCTTGATCGCGCGGACGATCCTGAACTCCAGATCCCTTTCTGCCTGAACTGGGCCAATCATACTTGGGCGCGCACCTGGACGGGCGATCCCGCCATTCTGATGGAACAGCGCCACAGCCCGGAAGACGACATCGCGTTCATGCGGGACGCCCTGCGTTATTTTCGCGATCCGCGCTATATCCGCATCCGCGGCAGACCGCTGCTGCTCATCTTCCGCACGGACACCTTCGCCGACCTTGAGGCGACCCGGAAGCGCTGGCAACAGGCATGTGCCGAACACGGGGAAGCGCCGCCCTATTGCGCCATGCTCCAGACCTACAGAAATTTTGACCCCTGCCTGTTCCACATGGACGCGGCCGTGCAGTTTCCTCCGCACGCGCCCTGGCTGCCGGACAACAAATATCCCTTGGCTGCCGCGCCCGAGCCTGTTCCCGATTTTCACGGCTATGTGGTGGAATATGAGGAGCTGGCGCGTTTGCACCTGGAGCAGCTCGGCACGGAGTTTACGCACTTTCCCGGTCTTGTGCCGGCCTGGGATAACAGTCCGCGCAGGGGGATCAAGGCTTCCGTGTTTGCGGGCAGCAGCCCGGAAAAATATTCCCGCTGGCTCGCCAAGTCTTGTGAGTACGCCATGCGTCGCAGCCCGGAAGAACGCCTGGTCTTCATCAACGCCTGGAATGAATGGGGTGAAAGCGCCTGCCTGGAACCGGACGTCCGCAACGGTTTTGCCTTTCTCAACGCCACAGGCGCCGTGTTACAAAAACTGGGGTGAACATATGGCGCAGCCGCGTGTTTCTGTCATTATTCCCGTACATGGCACGGAACAGCAGTTCCCGGCCTGCATGGAATCCGTGCTTGCGCAGCGTCTTACGGACATTGAGATTATTTGTGTTGATGATGCTTCGCCGGATGCCTGCGGGCGACTGATGGACGAATACGCCCGGCGCGACGCGCGAGTACGCGCGCTACATCAGGAACACGGCGGCGTTTCCGTGGCCCGCAATGCGGGACTTGCTGCGGCGCGGGGGCAGTATGTGTATTTTCTGGATTCGGACGACCAGATAAGTCCCGATTTTTTAGAAAGCTTTTTTCATGCTGCCAATCGGGAACGCGCTGATGTGGTGTTGTTTGAAGGCATGTTTCTGGGCCAGCGCCCTGAAGAGGTCGCCTATGCGACGACCTGGACGGTTTTTTTACGCAAAAGCCTGCTGCGTTGGCCGGAACTGCGCTTTCCCCCCGGCGTGCAGCCTGCGGAAGACTCCGTCTTCACTCATCTCTGTTTTGCCCTTGCGGGACGCATCTGCATTGACGGCAAGGGCACCTATATCTATGTCCATCACCCGGGCCAAAATCACTGGAAAACCCCTCCACGCAGCACAGACATAGTGAACCAGCTCCCGCTCATCCTCGCCGCACTTAAACGGGCCTATGACCGCCATAAGCTGTGGCAACGTAATTTCGCAGCGCTATGCCGTCTGCTGCAGGATATACTGTATCGGGATCTGTCTGTCCTGGTGGAACATAGCCTGGAAAACAGGCAACGCTATGCCGGGATGATGCGTGAACTTCTGCGTCCGGTACGGCCCTTGTTGACGCAGCATGTGCGTACGACACTCTCGCCCGGACTTCTGGAATGGTTCGAGGACGCGAAAGAAGCGCGTGCCACGGCGAAAAGCTTGCCTCGCCAGGTTCCCCGGGTTCTGGTCATCGACATCTTGCCGCCGGACTACGATCGTCATGCCGGAGGGCGCGCGACCTGGCAGTCCACCTTGCAACTCAAGGCCGCCGGTTGTCATGTGGCTTTCACCTGCCTGCACCAACGGGAGGGCGCGACGCGCTATTTTGCGGAGTTGCGCGCGCAAGACGTTGACGTCATTGAACCAGGGCGGCATCAGGGCAACGTGGAAGACTGGCTGCGCGCCAGCGCCGCAAGCTTTGATCTTGTGCTGCTGCACCGTCCGGCAGTTGCTGCGCGGCTTTTGGGCCTCATTCAGGAAGAATGTAAAAAACCCGTCATGTACTTTGGGCACGATTTGCTTTTCTTGCGGCAGGAACGTGAAGCAGCGGCAGGCGGCCATCCTCTCCCGGCGAACGCGGCGCGGCAAAAAGAGCAGGAGCTTGCGGCCTATCGTACGGCGACTATCGCCATGAGTCCTTCGCAAGCGGAGGCGGCCTTGTTGCTGGAACAATACGCCGTGCCCGGTCCTGTTTTTGTGCCCCAGCTTCTTTCCTATCCCACGCCGGATCTTGGTCCGCTGGATAGGTCGCAGCGCAAAGGACTGCTGTTTGTCGGTTCCGCGGCGCATACCGCCAATCTTGACGGTTTGCGCTGGTTTCTTTCCGGGGTCTATCCACTGCTGACACGGCACATTCCGGACTGTCCGCTGCATATCGCGGGCTTCGGCATGCGGCCGGAACTTTTTGCTGCGCTTCCTGCGAGTTGCATGCTGTATGACGGCATTCCGGACAAGGAACTTACAGCGCTTTATAACGGCAGCCTGGTGTGCATCGCGCCCCTGCGCTTCGGGGCCGGCATGAAGGGCAAGCTGTTGGAGGCGATGTTCCACGGCCTGCCTCTGGTGGGCACATCTGTCGCCTATGAAGGTTTGCCCGAACTGCCCGCTCCTCCCGCGGATACAGAAGAAAGCTTTGCCGACGCCTGTGCCGCGTTGTTGCGCAACGCCAGCCTCTGGCAAGAAGCCGGCATCCGTTCACGCTCGGTCATTGCCAAGCGTTTCTCAGAGGCAAAAGCCGTGCGTTTCTGGCGGGACATGGTGGAGCTGGCGCTGCGGCAACCACGTTTCACATAGCCGCAAACAAGCCGGAAGACAGCCATGACAAGCTGCGCTGCTTCCGGCCTGTGCGGCAGGCAGGTTACTTTTCAAGCACCCGCAGGGTGGACTGCGCGATTGCGAGTTCTTCGTTCGTGGGAATGATGAGCAACTTGATCCTGGATTCCGGCGTGCTGATCGCGCGCGCGCCGGGCTTGCGGGTGTTGTTTCCCTGCGAATCCAGGACGATGCCGAGATCCTCCATGTCCTTGCACACGCTTTCGCGCAAGTCCGCATCATTTTCGCCGATGCCCGCGGTAAAGATGATGGCGTCCACACGTCCCAAAATGGCCATGT
>JAIRVN010000173.1 GCA_031253875.1 Deltaproteobacteria bacterium
CCCGCGCCCTGTCCGTGGATCGCACAGCGAAGACCGTGTTGACGCGCCATGTGACGACCGGCAGGGAAGAAACGCTGCCCTACGACAAACTGTGCATCGCCACGGGCGCCCGTCCCCGCATGCCGGAAGTGCCGGGGCGCGACCTGGACGGCGTGCTGTCCATTACCCGCCTGGAGGCGGCCGAGCGTATCCGCAAGGCGTGCGAACACGGCGAGATCAGCGAAGCCGTGATCGTCGGCGGGGGTTTTATCGGCCTGGAGGCTGCCGTGGCCCTGGCCGACATGTGGGGCGTGAAGACCAGCGTGGTGGAGATGCTGCCGCATATTCTGTCCGGGGCGCTGCCCGCCAATATGTCGCACATGGCGCGCCATGACTGCCAGAGCCGTGATGTGGCGGTGCATACGTCTGAAAAGGTCGTGCGCCTGGAAGGCGAAAACGGCAGGGTGGCCCGCGTTGTCACGGACAAGCGGACCTTGCCCGCGCAGTTGGTGATTTTTTCCGCAGGCTTTATTCCCAACAGCCGGCTGGCTGCGGAGGCCGGCCTTGACTGCACGCCTTTTGGGGCCATCCGCGTCAATGAGCGCATGCAGACTTCCGACCCGGACATCTATGCGGGCGGCGACTGCGTCAGCGTGCCGAATCTCATCACCGGCAAGCCCGGATATTTTCCGCTCGGTTCCATGGCCAACCGGCAGGGCCGCGTCATCGGCACCAATCTCGCGGGGTTGTCGGCCAGCTTCCCCGGCGCCGTGGGCGCCTGGGCCGTCAAACTGTTCACGCTTTCGTTCTGCGGAACGGGCCTGAGCGTGGAAAAGGCCGGGGCGGAAGGTTTTGACGCGGTGTCCGTAGGCGTGGAGCAGCTTGACCGCGCCCATTTCTATCCCGAAAAGGACATGATGCATCTTGAACTGACGGTCGAACGCGGCACGGGCCGCGTGCTCGGCGCGCAGGGCGCGTCCGTCTCGCCGGACGCGATCAAGGCCCGCATTGACGCCATCAGCGGGGTGCTGCAATACGCCAGGCCGACCGTGGACGAGATCAGCAACCTCGAAGTCGCCTACGCGCCGCCCTTTGCTTCGGCCATGGACATCGTCAATACCGTGGGCAACGTGGCGGACAACACTCTGGCCGGACGCTGCCGCGGCCAGGATGTGCCGGCCTTCATGGATTCCTGGCACAAACGCAAGGAAAACAACATCTTTTTTGCGGATATCCGTCCGGCAGGCGGCTCGGCGGAGCTTGCGGCAACCTACTCCGGCGAATGGCATGCCATTCCATTGGAAGAGATGGAACAACGCGTGGGCGAATTTCCCAGGGATCGCCCGGTTTCCCTGATCTGCAACACCGGCTTGCGCGCGTACGACGCCCAACTCATCCTGGCGCGCCACGGCATCGCGAGCGTCAACGCCTTCGGAGGCATGCAGGCGGTGCTGAAATCCGGTCTGAAACCGTAAGGCCCGAGGTCTGCCATGAGTATACCGATCTTATGGGTTATCGGCGGCGTGCTGTGCGCGCTGGTGGAAATGGCCATGCCGCTTATGGTAGTGATTTTCTTCGCTTTCGGCGCCTGGATGGCGGCTGCCGCAGCAGGGCTTGGCTATGGTCTGGACTGGCAGTTCGGCATCTTTATCACGGTGTCGATCCTGTCCCTTGTCCTGCTGCGTAGGCACGCCAGGGCGTTTTTCAGCGGCAGGGCCAGAAGCGGAGAGGATGCGGGCGCTCATCCCATGCTTGGCAGAAGCGGTGTTGTCAGCAAGATCATCACGCCCTTTGAGCCAGGTGAAATAACTATCGGCGGCAGCTTCTGGCGCGCCACGGCCGCCAGGCCCGTTGATTTCGGCGAGCAGGTGCGCGTGCTCAGCGCCTTGCCCGATGATGCCCTGACTCTGTATGTGGAACCCTTGCGTCCCGATGGGGATGGATATAAGGAGAACATGCATGGAAGGCTATGTTATTCTCGGGTTTTTCGCTCTACTGACGGTTGTCGTCATGATCAAGACAGCGGTGGTTGTCCCCAACCAGTTGGCCTATGTTGTCGAACGCCTGGGGAAGTTCAACAAGGTGCTGTACGCGGGCTTTCACATCCTGTTTCCCTTTGTGGACAGGGTGGCCTACAGGCGTTCGCTCAAGGAACAGGTGCTGGACGTGCCCAAGCAGACCTGCATCACCCGCGACAACGTGAGCGTGGATGTGGATGGCGTTATATATCTTCAGGTCATCACGCCGGAAAAATCCGCCTACGGCATCAGCGATTACGAATGGGGAGCGGTACAGCTCGCCCAGACCTCGCTGCGTTCCGTCATCGGCAAGCTGGAGCTTGATCGCACTTTTGAGGAACGCGCCAAGATCAACCAGGAAGTGGTCGAAGCGCTGGACGCGGCTACCGCGCCCTGGGGGGTGAAGGTATTGCGCTACGAAATCCGCGATATCACGCCGCCCCGCACGGTCATGGAAGCCATGGAAAAACAGATGCGCGCCGAACGGGAAAAGCGTGCCGCCATCGCCCAGTCCGAAGGGGAAATGCAGGCGCAGATCAATAGGTCTGAAGGCGAAAAACAGGCGCTTATCAATCAATCCGAAGGGGAAAAGCAGGCCATGAAGAACAAGGCCGAAGGCGAAAGCGCGCAAATCACCATTGTCGCCGACGCTACGGCCGAAGGCATACGCATGGTCGCGCAGCAGCTTGCACAGGCCAACGGCATCACCGCCGCGCAACTGCGCATTGCGGAATCGTACATCGAGCAGTTCGGCAAGCTGGCCAAGGCCAACAACACCACGATTATCCCGGCGGATGTGGCAAACGTGGCGGCGATGGTCGCGGCGATGACCAGCATAATCAAGGGCCGGCCCGGGCCGGATGCGTAAGGTTTATGCCATAAGTCTCGGCTGCCCGAAAAATCGGGTGGATACGGAACGCGCGCTGGGTTCGCTCGGCCCGGTGCGCATGGTGGAACACCTGGGCCGGGCGGATCTGATCTTCATCAATACCTGCGGCTTTATCCTGCCTGCGGTGGAAGAGTCGGTACGCACGGTGCTTGAGGCCATCGCGCACAGAGCGGGACTCAGGCGCAGGCCCGTTCTGGCCGTGGCGGGCTGTCTGGTGGGCCGTTATGGGGCAAAAGATCTGGCGAAGGATCTGCCCGAGGTTGACGTGTGGCTCGACAACCGGGCCTTGGAAGACTGGCCCGCGCTGCTTGCCAGCGCCCTGCGGCGGAACCCGGCCGCGCCGGCCAGGCTTTTGTCCACGGGACCTTCGTATGCCTGGTTGAAAATCAGTGACGGATGCCGGCACGCGTGCGCGTTTTGCACCATCCCCGCGATACGCGGGGCGCAGCGTTCGAGCCCGCTGGAAGAACTGGCGCAGGAAGCGCAAGGCCTGCTGGAGCAGGGGGTGCGCGAACTGGTGCTGGTGGCGCAGGATCTGACGGATTGGGGAAGAGATTTGAGAAAACGCCGGAACCTTGTATCCTTGCTGGAATGGCTGCTGCGGCTTGAAGGGCTTGTCTGGCTGCGTCTTCTGTATCTGTATCCTGCCGGCATAACGCCGCGTTTTTTGGATTTTATGAGAGAGACGGCTCAAACGCTGCTGCCGTATTTTGATATCCCCTTGCAGCACGCGCACCCGGAAATTCTGGCGAAGATGGGACGGCCCTTTGCGCGCGATCCGCGCCGGGTCGTGGACGCCGTGCGCGCCAAATTGCCGGACGCCGCCCTGCGCACCAGCCTGATTGCGGGCTTTCCGGGAGAAACGGATCGGCATTTTGCAAGCTTGCGCGCTTTCGTGCGCGAGGCGCGCTTTGATCATCTGGGGGTATTCAGCTACCGGGCGGAAGAAGGCACGCCCGCGGCCGCTATGCCCGGCCAGGTTCCGGAAGAGATCAGGGAAGAGCGGCGCGCGGATCTTATGCGCCTCCAGGCGGAAATAAGCGCGGAAAAACTGGAGGCCTTGGCCGGCAGGCGTATGCAGGTGCTGGTGGACGCCGTGCATCCCGAATGGCCCGGACTGCATACCGGCCGGGTGTGGATGCAAGCGCCGGAAATCGACGGCGTCACCTATGTGAGCGGCCCGGGCGTGCGGCCCGGTGTGCTGGTGGACGCCGAAATTGTGGAAACGCGGGATTATGATCTGAACGCCCTGGCGTGAAAAGCAGGGCCGATGCAGTGCTTCAGTTGTGCCGCAAGTTCGCCGACCAGACCCGGATTGGCCCTGGCGTGCGCTTCGCGCGCCTTTTCCAGCGTGCTGCGGCTGGCGTCAACCTGATCAGAGATTTTTGCCCTTAACGATAAGCGTTTTGTGTCTGTATAGCCCGGCATCGCCGTTGCGCTTCTTCGTGCGATGCGTAAGGGAACATTTTACCGTTGGGGGAAACGACAAAAAATTTCACCTCCCAGTGTCCGGTGCATTCATTCCGCTTTTTCTCTGTTACAACACGCCATCGGTTCATAGCTACCTCCAAATTTTCAATAACAGCTAATCATTATACAATAACCGTTGAAGCTGCTTGAATGTCAAGAGACATGCACATTTTTTTATAAGAATCTGCCATCGTAGTACGGGTACAGTGAAAAACATATGCTGGCCAAAAAAGTTTGCCTCTGAAAACGCGATTGACCTTCCCCGATCTTTTAAACCAGGGTAAAGGTTGGCATCAGACAGGCCGCATGTGCGACCAATGCCTTCAGCCCGTTTATCGGGTTTTCCTGGGATGCGATGTCGAGGAGAATGTTGACAGGGATAGCGCTTCGGCGTACATACGCCTTTCGCGTCGGGATGTAGCGCAGCCTGGAAGCGCACTTGAATGGGGTTCAAGGGGTCGGAGGTTCAAATCCTCTCATCCCGACCAGAGATTACAGAGGTTTACGGAGATGCCGTAAACCTTTTTTCTTTCCGAGCTACCACCGGGCTACCACCGCAGAAACGATACAGCCCCCATGCTGGTTGATCTGTCCCCTGTCGAGTAGACAGGCAAAAAGGGAACTCGGCGAGTGCCCAGGCGTCCGATAGACAGAGGCCGCAAAAGTGGCTACTGTACTTTCGAGGCTGGAAAATGGGAAAGCAGAAAGTAGAGCGTATTGCTGACTTTCTTGAAAAGCTGGCGGTTGCCGGGATTGCGCTGGCTATTTTCCAGGATAACTATACCGGCATAGGATGAGCTGCGGTTTTCTTTGCGTTCAGCCTAATGCTTACAAGGGAGGCGTAAAAATGACTACTACATGGATTCTCTATGTCATAATTGGCTTAGCTGCCAGCGCCTACGGCTTCTACCTTGTCCGCAAGGAAAAACGCCAATAGCGGCTAACACACAAGCTTACAGTACAAGGCGGTTCACCAGAGCTGCCTTTTTTGTTGCCGACGTAAAAATCCGGTATTCAGATAGTAGAGGTGACCTATGCAGGAACACACGAAAAAGCCCCTTACTGAAGTTGTCAGCATGACGTTTACCGGCCCTATCGCCATGATGCAGGCCGCTATTGAAACCATGCAGAAGTTGGGCTTTCAGGAAGAACAACTGAGCGGCAGCCAGCAAGTTGAAGACTCAATTCCTTGGCGGGAGTCGATTTACTTCAAAGATATGCCTTTCCTTGGCTCTTACCTTGCGGGCTTTCGCCATCGTGAAGGCATGACCCAAGTGGAACTTGCCGCACATAGCGGCACCCCGCGCCGCCATATCTCCGAAATGGAAAACGGCAGGCGTCCCATAGGTAAACTTAATGCCAAAGCCTTCCGTAACCCTTCCGGTGCAAGGTGGGCATAAGGTCAACGCCGCGCTGCACAAGCCAGCTTGCAAAGGTGAGCTAGGGGCGAAAATTCGTTATCAGATGTAGCCATACATTGCCGCGAATACCCACCCGAAGATACACGAGGTTATTACTCCGACCAAGCCAGGAAAAATAAAACTGTGGTTAATGACATATTTGCCGATATGCGTGGTGCCGGAACGGTCGAACTGAATGGCCGCCAGGTCGCTGGGATAGGTCGGCAGAATATAGTAACCGTAACAGGCCGGGGCGGAAGCCACGATATATCCGGGGTCAACGCCGAGGGACAGGGCAACGGGAACGACTGCGGCCAGGGCTGCGGCCTGTGAATTCACGAACTTGGACACAAGAATGAGCACCAGAGCATAGGCCCAAGGGTACTGTTTGACCACTTCTCCGACATTGCCCTTCAGATCGCCCACGTGCGCGCCGAACATGGTTTCCGCCATCCAGGCGATGCCATACACGGCCGTCAGGGCGATCATGCCGGAACGGAACACTTCATTCTTGGAAATATTGTTCGCGTTTGTCTTCGTGAAGATGAGGATCAGTGCGCCGGCCAGCAGCATGAAAATCTGAATGACCAGCACCATGGAAATGGGTTTTTTGTCAACCAATGGGCGCAATTCCGGGTAGGCGCCAAGGAAGGCCACCACAGCGACGGTGCCAATGAAGATCCACATGGCCAGCCAATAGTGGTCGGGAAGCTTCTTGCCGAGCAGCGTGGCGGTATCGCCGTACACGTAGTTCCTGTTTTCGGGCACGGAAATGAATTCCTGGAATTTTTCGTCTTTGTCCAAATCCTTGCCGCGGAACCAGCTATACATGCCGATTGCCAAAACACCCAGCAGGGTCGAGGGAATGGTGATGGCGAGCAGGTCGAGGAATTCGAGAGTCTTTCCGGAAAAAGTCACCTTGGAGAGCATCGCAACGAGCGACACCACGGCCACGGATACAGGACTCGCGATGATGCCCATCTGCGCGCCGACGGAGCTTGCCGCCATGGGGCGTTCGGGCCGGATGTTATTTTTGATCGCCACGTCGTAAATGATGGGCAGGATGGTATACACCACATGCCCGGTGCCGCACAGAATGGTCAGAAAACAGGTCACAAAGGGCGCCACAATGGAGATATATTTGGGATTGCGACGCATGAGCCTTTCCGCGATCTGCAGCATGACATCTAGCCCTCCGGAGGCCTGCAAGGTTGCCGAAGCAGCCACAACGGCCAAAATGATGAGCATGACGTCTACCGGGGGTCTCCCCGGTTTCATCTGGAAACCAAAGACCAGGATGATCATGCCGACACCGCCGAGCAGCCCCAACGCCACGCCACCCTTGCGCGCCCCGTAAAACAAACAGACAAGGATAACCGCTAATTGAATAAAAAATTCCATACGTCGCTCCTCAAAAAGTTATAGAAGTCCATCGTATTTTTTGGCGTAAGCCGTGTTCAGGGTAGGTTACACCACGCTTACCTAAACATTGTAAAGTATGGTGTTACACTAGGGTCAAGAAAATATTTGAGAAGATCATAGAAAAAGCCCCGACCAAAGCCGGGCCAGGAGGCGCAGCGGAGAAAATGGGCATAACTTGCCTCATTTACTCGTCTTATCAGCTTTTTTTTCACATACGGTGATCATCACTCGCATCAGATAGTCCTTGTCTTCAGGAATACAAAATTCGTTCAGTGGATACTCCTCGTACGCTGGTCCGCATATTTCAAAGCCGTTGGCATCGATATAATCAAGCAGGCGTTCATACAATTCCTCACCCTGACCATATCCGCCGCGTGTGTAGCCGATTGCGTAAAGCGCCGCAGGCTTTCTATCATGCCCTTCGGGATTATAAAAATAATAACGATCCGGCCATACCCAATCTTTCCGTTTAATTCGTTCCTCAGAAAATATGGCCCAAGCGGGATAGTTGAGATCCATGGCCGGATGTTTTTTCATACAGGAGCGATAAAAATTGAAAAAAGCGTCATAATCGGTTTTGCCTCCGTGGTAATCGTTCAACTCTCCGAGTATAATGGCCTCTTCCGGTATGAATTGCACTGTAATCGCATCTTCATTGACATGCAAAACAGAATGTATGGTTTTTTTCAACGTAGCTAAAAGCTTTTTAGCGCGCACCCATTCCTCGATTTTCTCGTCGATATGCTTTACTTGCTGTTCCAGAAGTTTGTCTATGAGCTCAGGCGTGCGCTGTGTTTTTATGCGTTTAATCTCGGCCAGCGTCATACCCAAAGCCTGACATGTGCGGATAAAGTTAATGAAAGCCAATTGTCCGTTGGAATAGCGGCGGTAATTGTTTTTTCCGCGCGATTCGGGTGAAAGAAGGCCGATTTTATCATAATGCAGCAGTGTATCACGGGTTATCCGTGCACACTCGGCAAAACCAGCAATCGAGAAAATTTCTCTTTCTTTCATGGTTACAGCGTCCTTTGCTTCAAGAAATATTGATTATTACCTTCAAATGTCATCATTTCCTATTATTCAGATAAAAAATTGTTTTATGTCGCGTGTACCATCCCATGCGTCCGGCGTCAAAAGTGGCAGCGCCCACGCCTGTCGCAAGAGAGCTGATTGAAATTTCCTGAAAAAACAGAGAGACTGGAACGGTCTTGCGGCAGCCGTTGGCGAGTCTGCGAGCCGTACGGATGGCGACAGCAGAGATCACGCCGAACCGGCAGATGAGACGTGATATGATACGAGACCGTAAGGGAGCCTTTCTGATGCGCCTTCTTGTTTGTCTGTTTGCGCTGCTGTGCGTTTTGAACCTGCATGCCCGGGCCGCGACATGGGGGATCAGCGGTACATGGGGATATTACGGCAACCGGGACGGCGCGGTGCGCATCAATGAAGAATCCGGCATCCTGGAAGACGGAACAAGCGGCGCAAGCTACGTTCTGCTTGAGGAAAAGGAAGCCGGCCGGCGTCGTGTCGCCAGGAAGGGCGCTTCCCATCCCGGCGATGTGCGCACGCTGCTCCGCGTGCATGAAGATCTGCTGCTTTTTTTGGGCGCCAGGAATCCCATACTCGTGCGCGCGGGAACGCGCTTCAAAACGCCGCGGGAAAAGATCCGGGGACGCTGGCATTATGCGGCGCAGATGAACGAGATCTATCATTATGATGCCGAGTTTGATCTGGACGCCAGGAAGATGGTGGAAATATCGCGTTCGGAACAGGGAGGGCATATACGGAGCGAGGACCGTCCGCTTGAGCTGCTTTTGGATGCGCAGACCGAGCTTGCCCTGCAGGCGGGCGGCGTTGTGTACCATTTCGAACGCCTGGGCGCGGATTTTCTGGTGCTGGAAGGAAGTTACGCCACGTCCGCCAGGAACGGCTACAAGATATTGATGGAAAGAGTGCAGGCGCAACGGACGGCAAAACAGGCGGCGGAAACGGCGCAGCGGACGGATGGGCGGCGCAGGGCGGCAAAGACGAAAAAGCTGGCACGGTGAGTGCTGGGAACAGGTTTACAGATTGAAAAAACGCCGCGCGTTTTCACCGCAGCGTGTCCACAGCTCTGCCGTGCCCATGTCGCGTTCGCGGGCGATGCAGGCGGCGGTGAAGACGGCGAACGCAGGTTCGTTGCGCCTGCCGCGCCATTCCAGAGGAGCAAGATAGGGCGCGTCCGTTTCCAGAAGCAGGTGTTCCAGAGGCATGTTGCGGACGACTTCGCGCAACGTCGTGTTGGCGGGGTAGCCCACAGGACCGGGGATAGAAAGATGCCAGCCCTGTCGTACAATATGCTCCATCAGCGCCGCGTCCCCGCCGAAGCAGTGCCAGAGCAAGGGATATCCTTGGAATTTTTCTTCTTCCAATACGGCAAGAGTGGCTGCGGCCGCATCTCGTGAATGGATGACCACGGGGAGTTCCACCTCCCGCGCCAGTCTCAGAAGGGCGCGGAAGGCCTTTTCCTGCGTTTGCGGCGTGCAATAGGCACGGAAAAAATCCAAACCGATTTCGCCGATGGCGCGAATACGCGCATCACAGCAAACAAGGCCGCGCAGTTGCACAATCGTGTCCGGGCCGTACTGGTCGCTTTCATTGGGATGGATGCCGAGAATGAAGAAAATCTGCGGATAATCGGCAAAGAGTGCGCGGGCCTGATAGTATTCCTCGGCGTCGAGCAGGACATTGCCGATATGCGATACGCCGCTGGCAAAGGCCCGTTCGAGGGTGGCGGGCAGATCGGCGGCGAATTCTTTCATGATCAGATGGGCATGCGTATCCGCGCCGCCCTGGGGCAAACTCAGCTCCTGAGGCGAAGGGCAAGGGGAGGAATGCTTCTTCTTACTCACAACCTAATAATGCCATTTGCCTTTTTCGTAACGGATAAGTTCGTTCATACGCCGGGATTTGACCATGCGGCATGAGGTCTGCAAGGCTTCAGCCCTGCTCGTGCCCGTGCATTCATACTGGTTTTCCACATAGCGGATCGAACCGACATATTCGCCGGGCTTGGTGGAAGGGATGACCTCCGTCCGGATATGTGATGCGTCTACTTCCATATAGCTTGCTACGAAACCGCCTGTACTCCCCGGAGCCACCGTCTTGGCTTTGACGTTGGGCATGATATTCTTGGCAGCGCTGTCGACCAGGGTTTTGCCTACCTTGGCAAGTTCCAGCTTGACGTTTTCAGGCACGCCGTCCGGCGCATGCATTTCCATTTGGTTCGTCACCGTCGGCGCGGGCTCGGGCGTGGCAGGTTTTGCGTGTTTTGTCTGTTTTTGCGGGGACGGAACAACTGAGGCCGAGGCAGAAGAGGCGGCTGGGGCGCTGGAAGCGGCCGTTGCGCTCGCAACTGCGGTAGGCGCAGCGTCCGGGGGCCGCACATACAGTTTCTGTCCCACCCGTATTTTATCCGGGGAACTCAAATTGTTCCATTGGCAGAGCTGCTCAACGCTGACCTTATGTTGGGCGGCAATGGCCTTGAGGTTCTGTCCTTGCTGTACGACGACAACGCCGTCAGGAACGCCGGCCGCCCCGGCGGGCAGGGCAAAGGTCAACATGGCCAGACCGCAGACGATGAACGATTTCCAGCGCTTCATGGCACATCCTTGGTAGTAAAAAGCCCGGCGCGAACACCGGGCAGTATGCATAAAAAAGGCACACAAGAAACCTGCATCGCGGCCACAGGAATCGGGTTGCCCTATCCTGCGGCCGCGCAAGAGACTTTCTAGTCTGTCAGCACTTCCGTGCGACGGTTCATATAACGCCCTTGTTCGGTCTTGTTGTCGTACTTGTAGGACTTGCCCTTGCCGATAGCGGTCAGGCGGGAGGCCGGCACGCCCTGCGTGACCAGATAGCTTTTCACGGAATCGGCGCGGCGCTGGGAGAGCTTTGCATTGTATGCATCGGAACCGATGTAGTCGGTCCAGCCCTGGAGAGCTACCGGCTTGCCGGGGTTATTCTTGATCATGGTGGCGGCTTCGTTGAGAATGCCCATAGCCTTGCTGTCCAGAGTAGAGGAGTCGAACGCGAAGTTGACGCCGCGCAGCACGATGACTTCGTCTTCAGCGCAGAACACTGCCTTCACGAACTTGTCGAGAGCGGCTGCGTTGGTGGCCAGTTCGTAGGCGTCCACATAGACGGTGTCTTTGTTGAGCGCCGCTATTCTATCCAGCGTGGCCTTGCCGTTTGGGGTGTCCGCAAAGGAAACGATGTGGAAGACCAGATCGCGTTGGGCCTGGTAGATATTCTGGATTTCGGCCACCGGATCCATGCCGCGGTTGTTGTCGCCGTCGGTGAAGAGGATGACGGCGGCTTTGCGCTTCATGCCCGCAAACAGGTTTACGTGGGCTTTGAAGCCGTCGCCCATGGGCGTCATGCGACCGACGATATCGAGGTTGGAGCGGAGTTTAAGGATGCCCTTGGCCATAGCGGCGCGATCCCAGGGACCCTGCGGCACGATGGTGGAGGCGGGAGCA
>JAIRVN010000182.1 GCA_031253875.1 Deltaproteobacteria bacterium
CAAGGGCAAGCTCTCGTCTATTTTTTGACTTCCGTAAAATCGGCGTCTACAACATCGTCGCCGTCTTTCTTTGCGCCGTGGCCGGCTGCGCCGTCGCCCGCGAAACCGCCGGCCGGGTCCGCGTCGCCCGCCTGTTGCTGGCTTTGCTTCTGGTACAATTGTTCCGCCAGCTTGTGGGAAGCCTGGGCCAGCGTGTCCGTGGCCTGTTTGATGGCCTCGGCATCTTCGCCTTCCATAAGCTTGCGCAAAGACTCCATTTTTTGTTCAATATCGGACTTGAGCGCCGCATCGACCCGTTCACCAAGATCCTTCAAGGATTTTTCAGTGCCATAGATCAGGCTGTCGGCATGGTTGCGGGCTTCAATGAGTTCCTGCTTCTTCTTGTCGTCCGAGGCGTGGACTTCCGCTTCCCGCACCAAGCGCTGGATGTCCGCTTCAGAGAGCCCGGAGGAAGCCGTGATCTGGATGGATTGCTGTTTGCCGGTGCCGAGATCCTTGGCGGAAACATTCACGATGCCGTTGGCGTCGATGTCGAAGGATACCTCAATCTGGGGCACGCCGCGCGGGGCAGGAGGAATGCCGGTCAGATCGAAACGGGCCAGGGTCATGTTGTCGCCGGCCATGGGACGTTCGCCTTGAAGCACATGGATGGAGACCGAGGGCTGGTTGTCCGAAGCCGTGGTGAAGGTCTGGCTTTTGCGCGTGGGAATGGTGGTATTGCGTTCAATAAGACGCGTGAATACGCCGCCCATGGTCTCAATGCCCAGTGAGAGCGGCGTCACGTCAAGCAACAGCACGTCTTTCACGTCGCCGGCGAGAATGCCGCCCTGGATGGCCGCGCCCATGGCCACCACTTCGTCGGGATTGACAGAGCGGTTGGGTTCCTTGCCGAAAAATTCGCCCACCTTCTTCTGTACCAGGGGCATGCGGGTCATGCCGCCGACAAGGATGACTTCGTCGATTTGGCCGGCGGTAAGACCGGCATCGTTCAACGCTTTGCGGCAGGGCTCAATGGTGCGATCCACAAGATCCGTCACCAGTTGTTCAAGCTTGGCGCGGGACAGCTTGATCAACATGTGCTTGGGGCCGTTCTGATCCGCAGTGATGAAGGGCAGATTCACTTCGGATTCCATCGCTGTTGACAGATCCTTTTTGGCTTTTTCGGCGGATTCCTTCAAACGCTGCAAGGCCATACGATCCTTGGCAAGATCGATGCCGTTTTCCTTTCTGAATTCGTCAACCAGGAAATTGATGATATTCTGGTCGAAGTCTTCGCCGCCGAGGAAGGTATCCCCGTTGGTGGCGCGTACTTCAACAACATTGTCGCCTACTTCCAGGATGGAAATATCAAAGGTGCCGCCACCGAGGTCGAAAACCGCGATTTTTTCATTGCTCTTGCGGTCAAAGCCGTAGGACAGGGACGCCGCCGTGGGTTCGTTGATAATACGCTTGACTTCCAGACCCGCGATGCGTCCGGCGTCCTTGGTTGCCTGGCGCTGGGCATCGTTGAAGTACGCTGGCACGGTGATCACGGCCTCGGTGACGTTTTCGCCGAGATACGCTTCCGCGTCGGCTTTCAGTTTGGCAAGCAGCATGGCGGAAATTTCAGGCGGACTGTAGTTGCGGCCGTCCACTTCCACGGAGGTGTCGCCGTTGCTGGCGGCGGTGATATGGTATGGTGAATGTTCCTTCCAGCGGTCGACCTCAGGCGTGTCGTAACGGCGTCCCATCAGGCGTTTGACCGCAAAAATAGTACGTTCGGGGTTGGTCACGGCCTGGCGTTTGGCGATTTCGCCGACCAGGCGTTCCTTGTCGGTAAACGCGATAACCGAGGGGGTCGTGCGACCGCCTTCCGGGTTGGTGATGCACTTGGGTTCCTTGCCCTCCATGACGAATACGCAGGAGTTGGTGGTGCCCAGGTCGATGCCTATGATTTTGCCCATTGTGAGCTTCCTCCTTGGGGAGAGATTTCAAGCTGGAGGAAAGAGTAAGGCTCTTTGCGTCGTCGTCCAGAGGCGGAAAGCATTTTTTTAAAAAAAACAGCCGGCAGCCGCGTCATGCATAGACATGCCCTGCAGCGGCCACAGCGCCGGCGGGCGTCAGGCGCGCCGCAGGGAAAGCTCCAACACCAGCGCGTCTTCTCCGCTGTCTCGGTAATAGCCGCGCCTGCGGCCGACCTGCACGAAGCCCTGTCCTTTGTACAGGGCAAGCGCAGGAATATTGCCCGAACGCACTTCAAGCACAGCCCGTCTGACGCCCATGCATGCGGCCATGCGCAGTACGAGGCGCAGCAGGCGGGCGCCGTGGCCGCGGCCGCGCCACGCGGGCGCGACGGCCAGATTGAGTATTTCCAGTTCATCCGGATTATGGTATACAGAAAGGTAGGCCACCAGCGGCGCGTCGTCTCCCGTTCCGGAACCTTTCCGCAGGGGGGCGCGCAGGCCGAAGGCGGCGAAATGCGGCACGCCAAAGGCGTTGGCAAGCTGTTCTTTGCTCCAGGGCAAGGTGAAGCACTGAGCTTCAAGGGTCGCCAGTTCGTCGACAACATTGCGGTCAAGGCGGCAAAATTCCATCGCCGCCGGATCAGGAAAGTGCATGTTCCCTATACCTTACGCCGGTCTACCCGCAGTTGCGGACAGGCTGGTTGAAATTCTCGATCAGCGGGGCCGTCCCTTGCTGCTGATGTCCAAACAGGCGGCTGTGGCCCGGAATATGCCGCACTGCGTGGCGCTGGTAAGCCTGCGCGACCGTGGCGGACGGCAGTGGTTGACGCGCAGGCGCCAACACAAGCCGGACAAGCGGCAATACTTGGATTTTTCCGCGCGCGGTCAGGTGCTGGCCGGCGAAGCCCGGGCAAGCGCAGCCGCGCGGCTGCTGGAAGAGACACTGGGTCTGCCGGATACGCAGCCCGCATTGCATGCCGCACTGCCGCCCCTCGCCTTTGAAGGCGCGCGGCGGGGCATGCTGTTTACGGCAGTCCAGCGTGGCGGGCAAGAACCTTGCCGGGCCGAAGGCATGTTCGTGGACAAGGATGAACTGGCAGGCCTTGCGGAGCATTTTGCTGATCTGTTGAGTCCGTGTTTGCTCTGGTGCGTCCAGAACGGGTATGTGTAGAGGAAATATATCGCGTCAGTTTCTGTACACCCGGCTGAAAAATTTTCTGTCGTCCAGTGTGCGCCCTGTACCGCGCAGTACGGTTGTCAGCGGGTCGCTGTCCACGATGACCTTGAGGTGGGTTTCACGGGTGATAAGTTGGTCAAGGCCTTTCAGCAGCGAACCGCCTCCGGCCAGCAGAGCGCCGTTGCGCGCGATGTCGGCGGTGAGTTCGGGCGGGGTTTTTTCCAACGCCTTGAAGATTGCGGAAAGGATGGCGTTTGTGGTTTCGCGCAACGCTTCGCGGATATGGCTGTCGCTGACGCGCACCATCTTGGGCGAACCCTGCACCATGTCCTTGCCGGAGACTTCGGCAACCAGAGCCTGGGGCAGGGGTGCTGCGGAACCGATGAGTATTTTCACCCGTTCCGCCATGTTTTCGCCGATCACAAGCTGGAAAGCGTCCTGAAGGTAGCGCTGAATGGCGTGGTTCATGGCGTCGCCCGCCACGCGCACGGATTGGGCGTAGGCGATGGCGGACATGGTGATCACGGCCACTTCCGTGGTGCCGCCGCCTATATCCACTACAAGGTTGCCCAGAGGTTCATGGATGGGCAAATTGGCGCCGATAGCCGCCGCCATGGGTTCTTCAATAAGAAAAACCTCGCGGGCGCCGGCCAGTTGGGCGGCTTCGACAACGGCGCGTTTTTCCACCTGGGTGATGCCCGTGGGCACGCAGATGACAATGGAGGGTTTGACGATGCGCAGGCCCTGCACCACCTTGCGGATGAAGTACGCTATCATGTCCTTGGTGATTTCAAAGTCCGCAATCACGCCGTCACGCATGGGGCGTACGGCCTTGATGCGCCGGGGAGTGCGCCCCATGTATTCTTTTGCCTCGCGGCCTACGGCCAGCACTTTGTTTTTGATGACATCCACCGCGACGACCGAAGGTTCGTTGAGCACAATTCCCGAGGCGCGCGTATATATGAGCGTGTTGGCCGTGCCGAGATCCATGGCCAGGTGTTTGGAAAACATTCCCAGCAGGCGCGAGAGCATCAATTTTCCTCGTGGGGCTCGGGCGCATTGTCGGGATTGAACGCCACAGGACCTTTGCTGTGCAGCTTTGCCTTGGGCAAGAGGCTCCGCAGCCTGTTTTTAAGATACAGATTTTCAAGAAACAGGGCGAGATGGTCAGCCGCCTGATGCACAAAGCTGCGCATGACTTCCGGCATGGGCAGGGCGGTGGTGTGGGCAAGACACAACACTCCGCGTGTGGATTGGTTGATGACGACCGGCAGGCACATGACAGTCTGGAAGTTGGAAACATCGCCCACCTTGCCGAAGGGGGCCGTGGAGGCCGCATCGCCTGTCGTCTCGGAAAACACCGCTTTTTCATTGCGAAAAACCCAGCCGACAATCCCGCTGTTCAAGGGCAGGGAGGCGGGATTTTGCCCGTCGAGCATGAGCGGCGCGGTTTCGCCCTCAATGGTGTAGCTTTGGCTGTCCGTGTCGCACGAGGCGAAGGCGCAGTAGTCAAAGCTGGTGGCTTCGCGCACGGTACGCAGAAAATGTTCCAGAAAGACAGGCCAGCGTTTGTAGCGGAAGCGCAGTTCCTGCATAATGCCGAGTTGCGCGAAATAGCGCGGTATATCTCCGACGGGGGAGTCCTGGCTGTTACGCTGCTGTTGACCGACGAGTTCCGCAAAAAGCTGGAGAATCTTGTGGTCTTTGTCTGAAAAGGAATACTGGCGTTTCGAATCCACGCACAGCACGCCTCCGCCGGGCACGGGACAGCCCATGAATGCTTTGATGTGCGCTTCTTCACCCGGTTGATAATATCCGAGGCGACTTTTACTTTGATCGAAGTTCGGCACCAGCAATGGCTGGCGGTTACGGGCGATCCATCGCACCAGGCCTTTGTTCGGATCCGCTTCTTCCGGCGGCAGAATACGGTCGCCAAGACTGAAAAAGGACACAAGCCTGTAGTCTTCTTCTGTTTCCGGGAGAAAAAGTACGGCGGAATATGCGTCAAACACGCTGCAAATGATGGTCAAAGTACTTTTGTTACAATTTGTTTTCATTGTCTTCCTGGCTGCGTCCGGCGGCATTCAGCAAAAAAATCCGCAAGTTCACCTTCTGCGTGTATAGCAAAAACGCTCACCAACCCGCAACTGCTTTTCATCTGGGTGTAAAAAACGTCCTGCGGGGCAGGTCTTGAAAATTGCAGAATAACAGGGTACCTATGTAGATATTGTAAATTATAGGTACGCCTATGTTGACTGGCTGGAAAAATGCCTTCTTCCAGGGTGCATTCCCCTGGAAAGACGAAAATTCGTTTTCCGATCTTGTGGCCATCAACAATCTCATAGCTCTCAAGGAATTTCTTGATTCTGTACATATCAAGTTCTGTCTGATCAAACCCTATTTTGAAAACGGCGAGGCCTACCCGCTGGTGGAAGCGCGGGAGCTCTTGCCTTCTTTTGATTACGATGCCTGGGAATATACCTCGTTGCCCGGTTTTGCCATGGTAGCCTTCGCCCGGCCCCTGTCATATTTTTCTGAGATTTTTCAATACGATATTTTATATCCCATGCAGGATAGCGTCAAGGCCGATGGAGCGTTCTGTCCTCTGGAAAGTCACGTCATTACAAGCAATGTCAATACAATCGCCGCTCGTCTGCCTAAAATCCTTCAGGACGAGTTCCGCCAACGCTTCAAACGCATGGATGCATCGGTATTGGATTACTATCCGCTGTTGCTGCCGTATCTGCTCAGGATGGACAGGGCGCATGTCATGGCGTTTGATATGGCGAACTATTTCCATCTTGCCGGCATCAACGCGTCTTTTCCCTGCGATATCGACGGAGAACTGAAACGCTACGGCATGCGCATCGACAAGTTCAGTTCGGGCGATAACGATGCTTATATACGCAACAGAATGTTTGTATATCAACATCTTATGGAATTATACGGTTTTCCGGTAGTTGCGGAACGCCGCACCGCAAGTGCGCTCTTTGCCCGCAAACTGCACAGGATGGGGGAACACTTCGTGTTGCGCGTGCTGGGCCAGTCCGACCGCACCATCACCACATACACGCATCTGGGCGGCAACAGTCATTTCCCCCTGGTCGAAAAAATTGCGTTGTGCCGTGTGGATGAGGATCTCGAAGACGCGATCAAAGCCATTGACGCAGGTGGCTTCTTTGTGGACCGCGCCCGACGGGTGGTCATTATCCGCCTTACCTACCAGCAGCACCGCTTTAACCCGCAGAACCTGCGCCAGGATCGCGCCTTGTCGGTCGTCAAGCAGGAAGTTATTCATCCTTTGAGCGGAGCGGTGCTCGACGATGTCAATATCGTGAAAGATTCGACAAATATGTTTCTGCGTTTCAATGATATTGTGCGGGGCGAATACAAGGGCAAAACCGTGTACAAGCGCGTGGAAGTTGTGGAAAATACCGACAGCGATGAAAACCGTCTGAAATTCTTGTATTCCTGGCTGTCGAAACACCAACGCCGTATTACCGGGTATAGCGACGAGTTCTTCGACAAGCTTTCGTCGGTGCTTTCGGAATACCTGCTTGCGCCGGAACGCGCCGAGCGTTTTGAGCCTGTCAGGGAATTGCGCCAGGAGGTGCTTGCACGTTTTAATTATATACAACAATCCAGGAAAATTCGGCTTCTCGAGGAACTCCGGCACCGCCAACTGCGCGGCATCCACATCGGCTATCAGCGCATGCTGGAGGAAAGCGTGGCTCTCCTTCAGGAATTGCGCTTTGAAATCGTGAATTATTTCGCTCAACTTGTGGACACGACCATTGCGCATTGCGAAGCCATGCTGAATGACCGTTATTTGGTTAAAACATATGTCGCATGCCCTGAAGAGAAGCTGAGCAAAGCCGGTCTTGTCATACGCAAAAAATACGGTCAGCTTGTCCTGTTATTGGATGAATTCAAAGCGATACGAAAAACCCGCCAAGCAGCGTAGTACGCCAGGTTCCGCACATGTTTTTTTATCTTCCCCCGGCGCAATGGAATCCGCCTGTTTGCATTGAAGGCAGGGAAGCGCGGCATATCACAAGAGTGCTGCGCCTGACTTACGGCGCGGAACTGCGTTTGCTTGACGGCGCCGGTCGCGAGGGACTGTTCCGTATAGCGGGCGTTGGCAAAGAGCATGTGGAGCTTGTATGGCTTTCCGAAAAAACATACCCTGTCTCCGCGTGCCGGGCCATTGTGGCTGTCGCCTGGAGTAAAGCCATTCGACGTGATTTTTTTTTGGAAAAAGCTGTGGAGCTCGGAGCGGCTGAAATTTGGTGCTGGCAGGCGCGGCGCAGCCAGGGCCGCATGCCGGATGATGTGCGCGAAACCTGGCAGGGCCAGCTTGTGGCCGGTTTGAAGCAGTGCGGCAATCCATACCTCCCTCTGGTGCGCAGCTTCTCCGGGGGCGCGTACGAACTTGCGGCTCATGCTCCGGAAAATTCACGCATTCTGTTGCGCGAACCGGGCGAGCGCTGCCCTATGCTCGGCCTTGACCAAGTGGGGAGGCAAGGCAATACCGTATATGTCATCGGGCCCGAGGGCGGTCTTGACCTGCTGGAAGCGGAAATATTGATCCAAGCGGGCTATGCGCCGGCGAGCCTCGGCGAACGCTCTTTGCGCTGGGAAACTGCCGCGATTATGTGTTTGAGCCTGCACCAGTTTTGCTCCATCTCCCACGATTGAAGCTGAATAGCAAGGATAGCCCATGTCTGTCGCCAAACCTTTGCCTGAACGCTTGCGTCCGGAAGAACTGGCCGGCTTTGTCGGGCAGGGGCATCTGGAAGATCGCCTGAAGGCGCTGATGGACGCTCCGCGTCTGCCGAGCTTGTTGTTTTTCGGCCCGCCGGGCTGTGGTAAATCCACGCTGGCCTTGCTGCTGGCGAAGAGCAGAACGAAGGCATATGTGCGCCTTTCCGCGCCGGAGGCGGGTTTACAACATCTGCGCCGGCAATTGGCGGGAGTGGATATCTTGATTCTGGATGAGTTGCATCGTTTTTCCAAGGCACAGCAAGATTTTTTCCTGCCGTTGGTGGAATCCGGAGAACTGACGCTGCTTGCCACGACGACGGAAAATCCTTCCTTCAGCGTGACAAAGCAGTTGCTTTCGAGGCTGCATGTGTTGCGCCTGCGTGGGCTGGGGCGGCCTGACCTGCAGGAACTGGCGCAACGCGGCGCGGCGGAGCAGGGCATGGTTATGCCCGAGGAACTGGCGGATTTGCTGGCCGGGGTGGCGCATGGGGATGCGCGTACCATGCTGAATCTTGTGGAATACGTGGCCAGCCTGCCGGAAGATGCCCGCAGCGTGGAGCGGGTCAAACTCAGCCTGCCGGAAATCCTTACCCGCCATGATAAGGCCGGTGACAGTCATTATGAGCTTGCTTCGGCGCTTATAAAATCAATCCGGGGAAGCGACCCGGACGCTGCGTTGTATTACCTGGCCTGCCTGTTGGAAGGCGGAGAGGACCCGCGTTTTGTCTGCCGCCGCCTGATACTTTCCGCATCCGAGGATGTAGGGCTGGCGGATCCGCAGGCCCTGACGCTGGCGGTCTCCTGCATGCGCGCGGTGGAATTCATAGGCATGCCCGAAGGCTATATACCCATGGCGGAAACTGTGGCGTATCTGGCGCTTGCGCGCAAAAGCAACAGCAGCTACGCTGCGTACCTGCACGCCGCCAAGGAAGTGCGCGCCAACGGGCCGCAGCCTGTGCCGCTGCATTTGCGCAATCCCAGCACCAGCTTGCATAAGGAATGGGGTTACGGGAAGGAATACAGATATCCGCACGATTACCCGCAGGCCTGGGTGGAGCAGGAATATTTGCCGGCGGGACTGGAAGGCAGGCATTTTTA
>JAIRVN010000213.1 GCA_031253875.1 Deltaproteobacteria bacterium
GAAAATGGGGGCCATGCGCTCCGCATGGGCCGCAACCACCAGGCCGTAGGCTTCGGCATGCTCATGGGAATATCCGGCGTCCGCAAGCTGTTGGATATAGGGCAGCGCCAGCTTGCGGCGGCGGGCCGTGTTTTCCAGCGTCGCGGCCACGTCCAGGATGCCCGCTTCTCTGAGCGCCTTGAACTCCATGCTCACGTCCACCGGCCTGCCTGCCGTAACGTCCGCAATGGCCTTGTCCAGCACCCGCGTCACCCTGGAAATATGCCACTTCATACTAACCAAAATATGTCACTCGTGATCAGCTTGGGCTGCGCTTGTCAGGGACAAAAAGAATGCATAGTATTGACCAGTTTCAATTGCCACATCAGCCGGATACACAATGGAACTTTTCTACCTTGTTCCCGTTGCGGGGCTATGCCTGCTAGGCGGCTATCTATTCCTGCTGCGCTCCCGTAATCGCGGCGATCTGCATCCAGTGATGCAGAACCTGCTGGATCAGGCCGTGGATCAACGTAGCGTCATGTCTGTCGAGTTTCTGGATCAGGAACTGGCCGGCGGACGTTTTAGCGGTCCCTGTGTGAAATTTGACGCACAGACCGTGCTTGTTGACGTTTCTCTGAACAAGGAAGTTGACGAATGGATCGGAGAAACGGTGCTCGTGGGTTTCCGGCTCGACAACAAGGGGACAAGCTCGTATTACCAGTTTGTGAGCCAGCTGCGCGAGCTGCCCCGCTGCACCGGCGGTTTCGGCATGCTGCTGGATACTCCTGCGGAAATCGTCCCCAGCCAGAAGCGCAGCTTTATCCGCCTAACTCCCTCCAGGGAAGCAATCTTTGGCATCGGCATATGGCCGTTGAAGGTCACACAGTTGCGTCCCGACGATCCTGCTTCCCTTGGAGTCGCGCGGATCTGCTATCGCCAGGATCGTGAGGATCAACTGTCGCTGCTGAACGTGTCTGCAGCGGGTTTATGCCTGGAACTGAAATGTTCACAAGAAAATGCGCTGGTCCAGCAGCCCGGCGACCGTCTGCTCTGCCTTTTGATTCTGCGTCCACAGGAAGGGAAGCACACACTGCCGCTCTGGCTGGATTGCACTGTGGTGCGCTGCGACGCAAAAGAAGACGAGCCGCACAGCATAGTGAGGCTGCGCTTTACTGCCTGGGCCGCGCCGCGTCGGGGCAAGGGCGAGGTTGAATGGTTCACAGTGGGCCAGGAAGGGTCTGTCGGCCCGCTGGGCGCCTGGGTTTTGCGCCAGCAACTCTCGCAACTGGCGCGCAAAAAAGACCATTGAGACGTTGATTGGCGCGTGGCGGCGTTCGCCACAAACACGGAAGGATATTCCATGAAACGATATATCTTGCTTGCATGCATACTTGCACTGCCCGGCCTGGCCCAGGCCTGGAACAACAGCCCGCACTCTGGCCAGTCGCGCGACCGGAATACGCAAAATATGATATATCAACAAGAGATGCAGCGCCGGGCGTATGAACAGGATCAGGAATGGCGCCGCCGTGATGACGAACAGCGCCGTCGGGCTGAGGATGAGCGGCAGCGGGAACTGTGGCGGCGCGACGAGGAACGCCGCCGGGAAAGCATGCGCCAGCAGGACGAGCGTGCACGAGACTGGGAACAGCGCCGGGCGTACGAGGAATGGCGCCAGGAGCGCTTCAATGATGAATTGCTGCAGCGCGACGAGCAAAAGCGGAAGGGTGGCCAAGCCGGCGCCCACCGGGAACCGGAATACAAGGGCAAGCCGCTCAATCCCAAGGAGTTGCGCCGCTATGAGTTGATCAAGCCCGGCGATCGCCCGTAGTTCGTCCGCATCCTGCCATCAATACCATCTTTCTCAGAACGCCTTGGGCGTGAACACGCCGTCCAGCAAACCTCGCTCCGGCGGCATATTATGCGCCCAGTCATGGATGGTAGTCCCCATTTCCTCCGCAAGGAGCCGAAGAATGGCGGACGGCGGATCCACAGGCTGCCGCGTGCGCACCTGGAACAGATAAAAATCGTGCGCCTGCTGATACTCCAGGAACCCGCCCTGAGCCAGGGACCACAAAAGATTGCCGGTGGCCGTTTCCCAAATCTCTATGCTGATGGAGACGCTGCTGCTTCCGGTGTGCCCGCCGTCGAGATAGTAGGTGATATAGCCGCCGACCACGAGATCCGCACCTTTTTGCTTGCCGAGGGCCAGCGCGCGCTTGGGATCGTAGGGTTGGGCGTCATAGGCATATTCCAGCACGGAAAAAGGCTGCCGACTCAGCCAAGCCTGCCAGAAGGTACGGGAAAGGTTGCGGCTCAAGGACACAGGATCACGTATGTTCTGAGTGACGCGCAACGGCACCATCAGGGCGGTGGGTGGGCTTGTGGGCGCTATCGTGGGGCGCACGAATATCTGGGGTGGCTGGCGACGCACCCAGTTGTTCAACTGCACCTGCGAGGGCGTCGAAGCGTCGCCGGCCATGTTGACCCGAGGATTTGAGGGACTGCAGGCAGCAAGCAGCAGCGAAAAAAGCAGCAGCGCAATGCAAAAGCGCAGCGGGCTTGCAGGGGATGCGGCATTCATTGTGCGCTCTCCGTGGGTGTCTGGGGCCGCGTCAGGCGGCCGACCATGCTCCGTCTGTATATGCAAATTGTATACCTGCCAAAGCAGAATCACATGCCTTGCGCGGCTATGCTCACCTGCAAAAACACGAGAACAAGAATGCAATACAAATGACCCAGCGCCAGCAGCGTCTGCCTCCAACTGATGCGCAAAGCATAGCGGCAGCCCACGACGCCGCAGGCAATGCTCCAGATAAAGCCCGTCAGCGAACCCAGAACGGGGATAATCCCCAAGAGCGCCGGCGCCGCTGCGTAGGCGATGACTTGGAATACCAGGGAAAAATTCGCCTTGGCTGGCGCAACCATACGGAACATCATATGATACAGAATCGCCGTTATGAACAGCTCCAGGCTGATAAACGCGGTTCGCGCCAGCAGCACAAGGGGCAGGCTCATGTCGCGCGTCAACAGGCTAAGCAACTGGGCGAATTGCGGGTCGCTCTCCGCGCGCGGCGCCAAAACTTTGGCAAAAACCGCCAGCCAGAACTGTTCCGCAACAATCTGGATCAGTCCCACGATCAAATAAAACGCCAAAACGCGTCCCAGCTGCTTCTGCGGCACGAGCCCGGCAAAGAATCGGGGCGCGGCGAAAAGCACGCGTACCGCCGTCTGATAGAAGGCGGCGGGATAGCCTTCATACGGGTCTTCCCAGGGATTGGACAGCGCCTGTAGCTCATCCGGGGGGGGCGCCAGTTCGGCCGCGCGGCGGTAGGCTTCGGCGGCCTGGCGGCGGGACTCCAGCTCGTCTTTCGCATCCGGCGGCGCGGCTGGACGGCTGGACGCACCGTTGCCGTGAGGATGAGAAAACAGATCCTCGTCCAGCCGGTTGGGCCCGTACGGCGGAATCACCGCGCCGGGGGGCAGGAGGTCGTCATCCGGCACCGGATATTCTGCGGATTCCGGCTGGGCGGCGGGTTCGCGAAAACGAAAACGTGCCTTGCAACGGGGACAGGTGGCAATCGCCGCTGCAGGCGGCAGTTTGCCTTCATCCACTTCACGCGTGAAACTGCATGCGGGACATATAATCTTCAATGCCATGCGACTTCCTCGTCAGAGCATGCTCACAGCGCGTTCAATTTAGCCGCAACGCGTGAAACCACAGCTCTGGCAGACATGACAGCCTTCCTGGAAGACAAGCGCTTCGCCGCAATCCGGGCAAATATATCCGCCGTTCAGGCCGTTGCTGCCGTTTACATTGACAGGTCTGTCTTTAAGATAGGTTTTTTCCAGCACCCAGGCAATGGCGTCCGGAATGGAGAGCAAAAGTCCCTTTTTTTGGAACACGGGATGTTCACCGCCGATGCCCTTGATCTGGCTTACGATATCTCGCACGTCCACGCCGGAACGCAAGGCCAGAGAAACCAGACGGCCGATCGCTTCGGCCTTGGCAGTGATGGAACGCCCGGATTTGCCTATGGTGGCGAACACCTCAAAGGGCTGCCCATCCACCTCGTTCACGGTCAGGTACATAGCCCCCAGGCCGGTCTGCACTTTCTGCGTGAAACCCCTCGTAAGGTCCGGACGTTTGCGCACGTTGCCGCTCATGGAGTACTGCGGCGCGGGCGCGGGGTTCCGCTGCTTTTCGCGTTCGCCGGTCGAAAGCACCTGCACCGACTTGCAGCCGTCGCGGTAGACGGTGACGCCCTTGCAACCCTCCTCATACGCCATCCAGTAAATACGGTAGATATCCTGTTCCGTGGCGCTGTTCGGCAGATTGACCGTCTTGGAAACCGCGTTGTCCGTATGGCGTTGGAACGCGGCCTGCATCTTCAGATGCCATTCCGGCGCAATATCCATGGCAGTCACGAATACGCGGCGCAGACGTTCGGGCAGCAGGTCTATATCGTTGATTGTTCCCTTTGTCGCCACGATTTCCATCAGTTCCGGACTGTGCATCTCAGCCTCCGTCAGGGCGGCTTCGAAATGGGGATTCACTTCCATCAGCCGCTCGCCGTCGAGAATATTGCGCGAAAAGCACAGGGCAAACAGCGGT
>JAIRVN010000047.1 GCA_031253875.1 Deltaproteobacteria bacterium
TCACCACAGGGCAACTCGCGGAAAAAATCGGTCTGCCCATGCGGGAAATAAAGATCATCATGCATAACGGCCGCCATGCGGACTTTGAGCAGGCGGTGCATGACAATGACCGGGTCAGCTATGTCCCGGCCGTGGGGGGCGGCTGATCCATGGCATCCTCTTTGCCGCCGGACCTCGCCGTCCTGCTCGAACCCTTTTGCGCCACGCACAGCGGGCCAGGACCAGTCCCGTTCCAGGCAGTGAATTTGGAGGGCGTACACACGCTTGCCAAACGCCGGGGGATCTCCCTTGCCAAGGCCATGGCTCTCTGCCTTGAGCACGATATCTGGCCACTGCGCTTTACGCGCAACCGCGGCGTATTCTTGGCACAGGAACAGCGAGGTCTTCTGGAATCCCGTGCGGCGATCATCGGATGCGGCGGCCTTGGCGGCCATGTGGCCACGCTCCTGGCCAGGGCCGGGGTAGGCGCGTTTACGCTCTGCGATTGTGATGTTTTTGACGAAAGCAACCTCAACCGCCAGATTCTGTGCCGGGAGACGGCGCTTGGGCGAAACAAGGCGCTTGTGGCGAGGGAAGAGCTGGCCGCCATAGCCTCTCATGCGGATGTTCGCGTGTTTCCCGTGGTCGCCGGACCGGACAATTTGCCGGAAATTCTGCATGGGGCGTCCATTGTTATGGACTGCCTGGACTCTCTTGCAACGCGATGCTCCGTGGCCGCGGCAGCGGACGCGGCGGGTATTCCCTTTATCCACGGGGCCGTAGCTGGAGATGAGGGTTTTGCCATGCTGGTTCGGCCAGGAGAAAAGAGCCTGGACCTGCTGTATCCGGACAGGGTGCGTTTCTCTGAACATGCCTCCAACGGGCGCGGCGCGGAATCCCGTCTGGGCGTTCCCACCCTGACCCCGGCGGCAATCGCCGTGCTGCAAGCCAGTCTCGCCCTTCAGGTGTTGACCGGCAAAAAACCGGGCAGCGCGCGCCTCTGGCATTTCGACATTGCCGGACCCATGCTGGAGGTGCTGACGCTGTAGCCGGTTATGCCCCGAAGCCGGCCCGATCGGCCAGTGCCGCCGTCAGTTCCGCTTCCGCAGCCAGTTTGCCGTCCACATAGGCTTTGCCTTCCAGCTTGCAAAGCTGCATTTTGCGGCGCAGCATGACGCAACGCAACTCAAGCCTGTCGCCGGGCCGGACGGGCGTGCGGAAACGCACTCCTTCCAACCCTGTGAACAGATAGATCTTGTCTTCCGGATTCTCCAGACTTGTTGCCGCCACAAGGGCTGCCGCCTGGGCTAGTGCTTCAAGGATCAGTACGCCCGGCATGACGGGCAAGCCGGGAAAGTGCCCCTGGAAAAACGGCTCGTTTACGCTGACATTTTTGTAGGCGATGATGGATTCGCCGGGAACGCATTCCACCACGCGATCCACCAGCAACAAGGGATACCGATGGGGCAGGAGCGTCAAAATGCGTTGGATGTCAAAAGAAATCGGCGTTGCGTTCATGGTCGTCCTCGCATTGTGCCGTGATTCGAATGTGGCGGTGAAAAGCCCCTCAGCCGTTGCCGGGCGTGAGGGGCTTGCGACTCTATGAGTTACAGCATGGTCAGGCGTTATTTTTTCTTGCCGCCGCTCTCGGAAGACGTAGCGGGACTTTCCTTCCACTGACGGTTCACTTCTTCCATGAATTCCTTGGTCACGTCCAGGGAAGGATCGGCATAGAGGATGCCGGAGCCGGCATCCACAAGGTAGGTAATGCCTTTTTTGACGGCAAAGTCTTTGGCGGCTTTGAAGACCACGTCCAGCAGCTCGTTACGGAGCTGGACGTCTTCTTTTTCAACCTTGGTGCTGAATTCGCGGGCCTTCTGATCCAAATCCTGTTTTTTGCGGATAAATTCCGACCGTTTTTGCTCAAGCGCTTCGCGAGTTTGACTGCTGGAAGAACCTTTCAGGGCGTCGGCCTGTTTTTGCAGTTCTTTGCCCTGCTTTTCCAGTTTGTCTTTTTCAGCCCCGAACTTTGCGGTCATCGTCGCTTTGGCTTTTTTGGCCGGCTCGCTGTTCGTGGCGATTTCGCGCATATCCACAATGCCGATTTTTATTTCAGCGGCCAAGGCCACATTGGCCATAAAAAGACACATCGCGACGGCCGTGATGCACATTTTCCACATGATCGTTTTCTCCTCTTGCGAAAGTTGGGGGCAAAGCACTGTTCACGAAAAACCGGGAAGCACGGTATATGCCCGGCAAAGCGGGCGTTGCCTTGCATCCTGGGGTACGCATTACACGATAAAGCATCTGCTCTAGTATCGCAAACCGCCGAAAAGGATAGCTCGCCCGGCTATCCGCGTCAAGGCCACAAAAAGAAATTGTCGTGAACCTTTTTGCTGCCAGACGCTCTTTTTTTTGTCGCTCTTTGTGTTTGACAAAGCCCTCGAATGTGATTACTTTATAATTACATTGAGAGGCATCCAATGCAAACACCGATCATTTCTATCGGAAATTCCAAGGGGCTGCGACTTCCCAAGGCCATACTCCAGCAATGTGGGATTAAGGATATGGTGGATCTTCGAGTGACGGACGGGGGCCTCATGATTTCTCCAGTCACAAGGCCCCGGGCGGGCTGGGAAAAGGCCATTCAGCTCGATCCACTGGATGACGGGGAGTTTGCAGACATGCAAACTCCAGGCAATGTCTTTGACGCGGCGGAGTGGGCATGGCCGGAGAATTGAAGCGCTTCGACGTATATTTTGCCAATCTCGATCTGGTCATAGGGGTCGAGATCAAAAAACGCCGTCCCGTGGCAATCGTTTCTCCTGAAGAATTGAACAGACATCTGGGTTCCGTCATCTGCGCCCCCCTGACCTCAAGGTTGCGGAACTATCCATTCCGGCCTCTTGTCACCATCAATAACACACAAGGCCAGATCGCCCTGGATCAGATGCGCGCCCTAGACAAAGAACGCCTGCAGGCATTTGTCGGCCGGCTGAACAAGAAAGAGCAGGAATGCGTATTGTCTTGTTTGATGGAAATGTTTGCGCCGTAGCTGGAACGGCAAAGACGCTGTATTGATAAATATTTTATGGATAATTCCTAAGGATGCGCCATGAATCTTGATGCGCTTATCAGAAAAGTGCCTGATTTCCCCAAGCCGGGAATTATGTTTTACGACATAACTTCGCTTTTCATGAATCCAGAAGCGCTGGATTTTATTTCAAAAATGATGCTTGAAGCGTTTGAAAAAACCAAGATCGATGCCGTAATTTCGATTGAAAGCCGCGGATTTATTTTGGGGGGCATTTTCGCAAAAGAACGAAAGCTTCCCTTGGTTCTTGCCCGCAAACAAGGAAAATTGCCCTGCGAAACCATTGGGGAATCCTACGATTTGGAGTACGGGCAGGCGACTTTGGAAATCCACAAGGCGGATATTTCGCCGGGGAAAAGATATGTCGTTGTAGACGACTTGATTGCGACTGGCGGGACGGTGAGAGCGGTGGCGACGATGATTGAGAAAAGCGATGCAGAAGTGGCGGGAGTGTTTGCAATAATTTCGCTTCCGTTTTTGCGCTATGCGGAAAAAATCGGAAAATACAAGACGATTGTTTTGCGTGAATACCACGGAGAATCGCCCAGTCCGCAAGCAAATGCGAAATAACCTGCCTAGTTGCTATGCGAGAACTGTCCCGTCATAAAGCGTGAATCCCAAATCTTTACAAGGAGTAAGGTGTTGCCAAAAGGCTTTTATAATGCTCCTGCCCTGCCAAATGGGCACAGAGGATTGACACGTGTTTTCTATATCGATAAATACTGACTATGGATTTTTCCAGAAAAATCACAAGCATCGTCGTGAATTATATCGAATGGCGCATGAGTCATGGAGTTGTGCTTAAAAAAACGTACATTGAGGCGGGGGCGCAACGAATGGCATGCGCCGGGTAAGTCGCATCGCGTTTGATCTCTGGGCGTGTTTGGTCTGATGGTACTCAACCATATTCCCTTGCGGAGTTTGCATGTCTAAGCGCACGATGTATTTTTCACTCATCCTGGTGTTCATGCTTCTTGTTTTCGGCGCCTGGATGCTGGCCTTTTTTGGCGTGACCGTACCCACCGGACGGATTGCCGTGAATTCGGGGCCAGGGGAGACCAAACCGGCACTGTCGGCCTCCGGGGTCTTTTTCAATCCTCCGAGTCCCGAGGAAGCGCCGGAGAGCATTCGGGCAGAAGTGATACTCGGTTATAAAATCATGACCGAG
>JAIRVN010000083.1 GCA_031253875.1 Deltaproteobacteria bacterium
GTAATGCGCCTGTTGCCTGTCGTGCAGCCGCAAATCAAGCTCGCGTTCCGTTCCCCACGCAGGGGCCTGAACGCGCGCCGCCGCGGCTGTTGCATGCGCACGCGATCGCGCGAAGGCGAGCATGTTTTCGCGGTCAAAATCACCTGCCACGGCAATGACGCAGGGTTGCGCCGACTGTTTGGCCCAGAAGGCCTGGAGGTCGTCGGCGCCAAACGCGTGTATCTGTTCCGGCATGCCGAGTTTCACATAGCCATAGGGATGGCCGGGAAACAAAAAGGGCGGCAGTCTCCGGAAAAGCAGGCCCAAAGGTTTGTCCTCGCTTGAGCGAATGGCCGCTATCTGGGTATTTTTTTCCCGGACGATTTCTTCCGCGGCAAAGGCGGGTTCTGCCAACACTTCGTTGACGAGCGCAAGCAGTTCGTCGCTGAAGCGGGTGGGGGCGCGTAGCGAGAGGGAAAAGGTCTGCGTGTCGGCTGCGGCGCCGAGGCTGGCGGCCCTGTCGGCGAGAAAGCGCTCGAGTTCCTGTTTGCCGCGCTTTTTGGAGCCAGTGGTGAGCACACGGGCAGCCAAGGAGGCCAGGCCCTGTTTATCCGGCGTGATCAGGGCGTTGCCGCCGGTCCAGGCTATGTCGACGGAGATATAGGGCAGCGTGGCGTCCGGCAACAGAATAAGGCGCAAGCCTGGATTGAGTTCGATCGTTTCGACGTCCTTGTTTGTCTGTTCACTGCCGGCCGCGCTTTTGCCGGAAACGGGCCAAGCGGCGGCGAGCATGCCGTGCAGGCCGGGATCTTCAGCCTTTTCCGGCAGCAGAGCGGCCACGGCCAGGCGTTCGGGGCGCAGCCAGCCGTGTATGGCTTCCTGTATCTGCGGCATTTCGATCTGGCGCAGGAAGGCAAGAATGTTGCCTTCGGCTTCCAGACCGCCATGCAAAAACTGAAGCTGCCCCTTCCATGAGGCCAGGCCACTGAGGCTTTCCTTGGTCCTGTGAATACCGTCCTCAAGATTGAGTTTCGCGGCCGCAAGCTCTTCCGGCGTGAAGCGTCCGGCATCCAGCGTCGCCAGATCGGCGCAGAATTCCTTCCAGAACGACTCCAGCTTGTCCGCGTCCAGTTCCACGCCGATGTAGAACAGGCCCAAGCGTTCAAAGCTCATGTTTCCCGTGCGGATGGCATGCACCAACTGTTTTTCGTATTTGTACTTGCGGTGCAGATAGGCGCTGGGGTTGCCCGCCAGCAGGTAGGCCAGCACGTCCAAGGTAATGGATCGCAAGTTCTTTTCTGCGGGCGCGGGCAGGGCCAGGCCGAGATAGACTTTGTTCCAGGGACCGCGCTGTACGGTCACGCCGGGGCCGTGTCCCAGTTGTTCCACTGCGATGGGCTGGGGGGGCATCAGCACAGCGGCATCCTGCAAGCTTCCGAACAGGCGTTCGGCTTCGGCCAGCACCTGGGGAGGATCGATCTTGCCGACTACAATCAGCAGCATGCTCTGAGGCTGATAATAGCGGGCTATATAGTCGCGCATCTGTTGCGGCGTGAAAGACCGGATAGTGTCTTCAAAACCGATGATGGGATGCGCATACGGCGTGCCTTTGAGCGTTTCGGCCAGCAGGATGTCGAAAATCCGCGAGGACGGGCTGTCCTTGCCGCGCTGAAGTTCGGCGACGACCACGTCTTTTTCCAGCGCCAGTTCCCGGGGATCAAGCGTGGCGTGGAACGCCATATCTTTGATCACGTCCAGAGAGAGCTTCCAATGTGCGGCGGGCATGTCGGTGAGATAGACGGTAGTATCGAAACTGGTGTAAGCGTTCAGATAGCCGCCCACGGCTTCCACGTCGCGGGCTACCGCGCCTGTGGGGCGGGAGCTTGTGCCTTTGAAAACCATGTGTTCCAGCAGGTGGCTGATGCCTTCCTCGCCTTTGCTTTCAAAGGCGGCGCCGGCATGCACGTAGAGGCGGGTGGACACCAGGGGGAAGCGGTCGTCCTTGATGACGAGCACGGCAAGACCGTTGGCGAGGCGGGTCAATTCGGCCGCCTGGGCCGGAAGGGTGGACATAGCGACTCCGAGTATGAGACTGAGAAGGAAACGCAGCATTATGAACTCCTTGAAAGCACGAATGCCTGACCGGACGATCAGACGCGGCTGTCTGCCGCCCCGCGCGTGCGCACAGGCAGTATACGCGGTGGTGATGTGTTTACGCAAATTTTGAGCCGCGCGCAATGCTGCCGCCCCCCCCTTGTTTTTATGGACGAAAGTCTCTAAACAGTGGCCAAGATAAAACAACACGAGACATTTTCAACGCGGATACTTGGCGCGTCAGAGCCGGTACCCGCTCTGTGGAACGATGGCAGGAGTCAGGAAGACCGCCCGGTGCTCGTCAAGGCGGATATGTCTCCGGATCGCCTGGTGCTGATCACGCCCGAAGGCAAGGAGTGCGCTGTCTGGCCTATGGCGGAGGTGGAGCGTTTGCTCCGCAAGGATGGACTGCCCTTGCAGCTTGTGTGGCGCGTCCGGGAAAAATCCGTCACCGCGCGAAAAAACGGACGGCTTCTGGTGGAGGATGAGGATGCGGCATGCACGCTGCTGCCCTATCTCGGATCATGCCGGGATGGACAGCGCGCGAGCGCCATACGTCGCTGGTGCGTCATCGGCATAAGCGTCTGGATTGCCATCAGCCTGATATACTCCTTCACGCCCCTGCTGTTCCAGCAGTGGGCCGGGCGCATTCCCCGCGATGTGGAGAACAGTTTGGGCGCATCCGCTCGCGCGACCATTGCGGAAGTTTTTGCTCATCTGCCTGGCAGCAGGGGCGAATGCGCATTGCGCGAAGGCAGGCCGGAACTGGAAAGGCTGAAGGAGCGCCTGGCGCGGGCCATGGATACGGAAGGCTACGTTTTTGACATCCGTTTTCTGGAATCTCCGATGATCAACGCTTATGCTCTGCCGGGCGGCGTCATATTGCTGACTACGGGCCTGCTCCGCGCCTGCGCCTCGGCAGAGGAACTGGCCGGCGTTCTGGCTGTGGCAATGGCGCATATTATTCAGCGCCATCCCGGCGAACTTATGCTGCGCGAGCAGGGATGGCTTCTGCTTGTCCGTTGGCTGCTTGACGCGGACTACAGCGCGGTCGCGTCCGGCGAGCTTGTGCGGCAGGCGCTGATTGGCGCGTTTGATCCGGAGCAGGAGAAGGAAGCCGCAACGCTTGCGGCTCGACGGCTGGCGGCTGCCGGGATACGCGCCGCGTCGGCAGCGGATTTTTTCAGCCGTTTGCGGGCCATGGAGGAAGTCGCCTACGGCAAGGTGCGTTCCTATGCGGCCGTCCGTCCGGATCTGATGAAGCAGGAGCAGATTTTGCGCGCCACGGCTGCCGCCCAGGGAGACGAACACACGCCCGCGCTTGACGCCGAGGCCTGGAAGCGTTTGCATCAGGGAACCTGCCAGGCCCCGGCCGGACCTGCAAACTGATATGCACACAAAGGTTCAGGTCTTGTACAGCTTCAGATAGTTCGCGAACAGCCTGCGGTTCACCCTGCCGTAAGCGCCCGGAGCCGTTGCGGCAAGGCCGGGCACAAGGGCGCGCAGCACGGGAAATTGCAGATCCGCGCGCGTCAGATCCACATATAACGGCTCGTAGCCGTTCGCCAGCAGCACATGTTCCAACAGCGCGCAGTTTGCAACGGCGCTACCCTGATCGTAGCTGGGCAGTTTTTCCAGCAGACGTTGCGGCAGCCCGCGCAGACCCGGACCGGAAGGGGGGCCGCCCGGATAGGGGTAGGGAGTTTC
>JAIRVN010000121.1 GCA_031253875.1 Deltaproteobacteria bacterium
CTCCTTCACTGTCATAAAAAATGCCGCCGTCCTGCGTGTGGACACCGCTACGCCCGAAATGCCCGAAGACGCTGGATCTGTTAAATTTGGCTTTCACGTCAAAGCCGGCGTTCGGCACACAGACAAGATCCGGGGCGGCGTGCAGCATGGGGCCTGTGTACAGTTCCTCTGCGAAGAACACTGCGGAGAACACGGGCGCATTCATCCAGCGCAGGTCGAGCAGCTGTTCGCGCAGGCGGGGCAGAAGCCGGACGGCTTCCTCGTCCGCAAGGCGTCCTTGGGCGAAGCGGCGGCGGGTATGCAGGTAAATGCGGCCCGGATCAAGAGCGAAGGCCGCGCTGTGCGGGTGGATACACCGTCCATCGAGTTCCGGGGACTGTTGCGGCGGCGGGTTTTGCACCAGCAAACCCTGTCGGCGCAGCCAGGCATTGAGGTCGCATTCCACGCGCAACGCGCTGAAGCCGTGATCAGCCAGCACCATCAGGCGGGCGCCCAGACAGGCGGCCACATCCGCCACGCAGCCGATGCAGGCGTCCCATTCGCGCAGAAAATCCGCGCACTCCGCGTGCAGGGGATGCGCGGAGTCGGTCACGGCATGCCAGAGAAAATGCAGGAGCCTGTCCGTTTCCGTCAGCACCAGAATGAACAGTTGCCAGTTCTGATCCCGCCAGAGCAGCTCAAAGGCCTTGCGTCGCGAAGCCAGGCTCCGACGCAGACCGGCCAGCAGATAGTCCGGATCGGAGGCGCCGCGCGATGTATCGGACTCCAGCACATAGTCTCCCAACACGCCGTTGAGGAAGGGGGGATACAGAGCCCCGCGCAGCTCCCGCGCCACGAAGCCGGAGACCATCATCCCTTTGAGCGGCCGCGCCGGATAGGTGTTGGGCAGATTGACCACGCGCGTTCTGTATCCGGCCTCGCCAAGCCTGTCCCAGATCGTGGGCAGGCGCACGTGGCTGAAATCCGTGACGGACAGCTCGTAACTTTGGGCGTTGATGCGCGTGAAGCCGAAGACGCCGTGTTCTTCCGGCCCGCCGGCAGTGAAAAACGAGGTCCAGTTAACGGGAGAAAGCTCGGGCAGCTCGGCCAGGATGGTGCGCGTGGTCGGCAAGAGCCGGGCCAAATGCGGGCAGATGCCGTCAGCGGCGAGCGCCTGCGCCAGATCAAGCGGCAGGCCGTCCAGGCCGAGAACGATGAAGGGACGCGGGGTTGGAGATGTCACGCGGTATTTGTCATAGGCATTACGGGTTCAAGGCCAGATCCACGTCCAGGCGTTCGGCCAGAAACGCGGCATACTCGCGGTCGAGATACTGTGTTGAATACAGGTACAGGCCCGGGCGTGCGCGTCTGATGCGTGTATGCCATGCCTTTTACCGGATGGGAAGAGGCTGGGTCCAAGGAGAGTTTGACACCAAGGGCGGGTCTGCATATGTCTTTTAAGATGATTATAGCAATATAACTATATGCATGTATTAATAGCAGTCCCTGCTAAAATTAAGCTTTCGATCCAGGCTGTTACGGCAGCATTGCGGCTGGACATTGGCGAACAACTTTTTTATTATACGCTGCCAGCAAATTCTGAGACTGGCGTTTTGCAGGAAGAGGGGTGAGGCGCATGAACCATGCCGAGTCGAAGCCACAGCGCGGGAAACGCGGCATCGCCGCGCATGGCCGAGCTTCGCGGCAGCAGAGCATCCGCCTGCCATACGCGCGGGTGCTGGTGGTGGACGACCATATCGCCAATCTGGTGATGGCGAAAAGAATGATGCAGCCCTACGGGATACACGTCGACTGCGTGACGAACGGCCGGCTGGCCGTCGAGGCCATTCGCGCCGGGCACGTCCGCTACAGTGCCGTGTTCATGGATTACCTGATGCCCGGGATGGACGGGATGGAAGCCGTCAGGATTATCCGGGAGGAGATAGGAAGCCAATACGCCCGAACCGTGCCTATCATAGCCTTCACTGCCAGCATCGTCGCGGAGGATGAGGCAGGGTTTCTGCACAGCGGATTCCAGGCGATATTGACCAAACCCCTTGAAGCGGCCCCCCTTGACGCCGTGATCCGGGCGTGGGTGTGGGATGAGAAAGCGGAAAAGGCGCTCGCGGATCGGCAAAGTGACGCAGACGGGCAAGCGCTTTCGGCTGTGCGCAGCGGACAGGAGAGACGTTCTGTAGTGGAAAGAAGGAGCGGCTTTGATCGGCGGAAGCTCGGCGGGAACATCGCCGGTCTGCATATGGACAAGGGGATAGCGCGCTTCGGCGGCGACCAGGCCGCCTTCCTGGAAGTCCTGCGCGCTTTCGCAGAGCACACTCCACCTCTCCTTGAGGAGGCTGCAAGGGTGGATCAGAATACTCTGGCCGCTTACGCCATTGCCTTGCACGGGATCAAGGCGTCAAGCCAGGGCATTTACGCGGGCATGGTGAGCGCCAGGGCGCATGATCTGGAAAGAGCGGCCATAGCCGGGGATTTCGATTTTGTACGCGCCAATAACCCGGGTTTCTTCAATGTTGCCTGGAAGCTTGTGGCAGATATCGAGAACATGCTCGGCAACATAGCTACGGAGAATCCGAAATCCACAAAAGACAAGCCGGACGATGTGGTGCTGTCAAAGCTTCTCGCTGCCTGCCGAGACTACGACATGGACGGAGTGGACGCAGCTATGGCGGAGCTTGAAGAGCATACCTACGAATTCGACGGAGGACTCGCGGCCTGGCTGAAAAACAATGTGGAGAGCATGAATTTCGCGCAGGTCCGGGAAAGGCTTTCGGCGTTGCTTGCGTGGAACGGGAGAGAACATGGACGTCGCCCGTCATAAAATCATTCTGGTTGATGACAACATGGCGAACCTGACCATGGGCAGGAATATGCTCAGACCTTTCTACGAGGTTTATCCTGCGCCGTCCGCAGCCAAGCTGTTTGAAATTCTCGACTATGTGCTTCCCGATCTGGTGCTTTTGGACATCGAGATGCCGGAAATGAACGGCTACGAAGCCATCACGAATATGAAGGCCCAAGCGCGCCTCGCTGACATTCCGGTGATCTTCCTGACGGCGAAAAATGATGAGGACAGCGAGCTGAAGGGTCTTGATCTGGGTGCGGTGGATTACATATCCAAGCCCTTTTCCGGGGCCTTGGTGCTGAAGCGCATCGCCAACCAGCTTTTGATTGTGCAGCAGAGAAGGGAGGTGCTGGACAGCCGGGCGGCCCGGAAGGATTATGCGGACAATTTGGAAATCAAGGTGCGCGACAAGACCCGGAAAGTACTTGCGCTGCAAAACGCGGTGCTCACCACGGTGGCCGATCTGGTAGAATTTCGCGACAAGCGCACCGGCGGCCACATCAACCGCACCCAGCGTTACCTGGCGGCCCTGATCGCGGATCTTGTCCGGGAAGGAACGTACGCGGATGAAATCACGGCTTGGGATCAGACGTTTTTCCTGGCTTCGGCGCTGCTTCACGACGTAGGTAAAATCGCTATCAGCGACCTCATTTTGAACAAGCCCGGCAAACTCACCCCGGAAGAATTCGAGATCATGAAAACGCACGTGACAGTGGGTGTGGAGGCCATAGAAAAAATCATGCGCAACACGGATGAGCATGTTTTTTTGCGTCAGGCTCTGGTCGTCGCGGGCGCCCACCACGAAAAATGGGACGGCAGCGGGTATCCCCTGGGACGTAAGGGCAGAGATATCCCCCTGGAAGGGCGCTTGATGGCGATCGCGGACGTATACGATGCGTTGGTGACCGTCCGTCCGTATAAGCGGGCGTTCACCCACGAAGAAGCATGCAACATTATCGAGGCCGGCGCAGGAACGCATTTTGACTCTGTTCTGGTGCAGGCATTCCGAAGGGTTCAAGACGAGTTTGCAAGAGCAGTTTTGGAAATCGATGGAGACCTGTAGAGATGTATGCAACTGACGGAAAAAAAGTTATTCTGGCTGTCGACGATCTGCCGTCGAATCTGATCGCCATTCAAAAGATCCTGGAACCCCTGTTTGATGTCCGCCTCGTCAAGACAGGAGAACAGGCGCTTGCCCTGCTCAAACGGGACAAGATCGATCTTGTGCTGTTGGATATCGAAATGCCGGGCTATAACGGCTTTGAACTCTTGGCGCTTATTCGGGAAGACCCGGACCTTGCGCCGCTCCCCGTTGTGTTCGTCACCACGCATGCCTCCCGCAGTTTGATACGGCGTGCCGCGGAGGCGGGCGCCACAGGGTATGTCGTCAAACCCTTCAAGCCCAGCCTGCTGCTGCAAAAGGTTTTGGAAGCCCTGGACATGGATACGCCCACGGGAGACCAAAACAATGTCTATACCCTCTGGTCCCCCGAAAAGTCGTGATGCCCGCGCAATCCGGCCTGCTGCACACCTGGAGCCATCTCCGCAAAATGAAGACGAGTCTCCAGCGTTTTTTGGCGTCTGACTCCGAGAACGTGTCGCAGCGCCAGCATGTGCATCTGCCTTCGTTTTTCGGCCAGATAACGGATCGGGGCGTGAACATCGGATCGGCCCTGAAAATACGTTTTCTGGCCCAGTATGACGACAGGCTGCCCCTGGTCATCCGGGCCAATGCCGATCTGCTCAGGCGGGCGGTGTCCCTGATGCTTGACTATGCCATGGATCGGCATCCCGGAGTGGGGTACACGACCTTTGCGGTACAACTGGCCGAGGAGAGCGATCGGGATTATGTCAGTTTCGATGTCTGGCACAGCGGCGTTTCCAGAGGCGGCGACAAGGGCATGCGAAGCTGGTTCAGTCGGGACGAGATGGAGGAACTCGCCACACGCATGGGAGGGCATTTTCTTGCGACGGATCCACATGGCATGGAAGCGCGCTACGCTGTCAGGATAACGCTGATCCCCGGCGATCCGTCTCTGGTGGAACAAACGCCTCCGGCGACCACCGGACAGGTGTATGCCGAAAACGGCGTCACGGCCCTGGTGGTGGACGACAGTCCCATCAGCCGCGCATTGGGCGTATATCTGCTCTCATGGCACAATATTGAGGCCGAGGCCGTTGAGCGTGGCCAGGCAGCGTTTGAAAAACTGAGCGCTGAACGCTATGATTTGATATTCATGGAATATTCTCTGCCGAAACTGGACGGATTCCAAAGCGCCGCCATGCTCCGTGAGAAAGCGCGTCCGCAGGCCGGTCTTATTGTCGGCATGTATCCCGGCGCGGGTTCCGCCGAGGATATGAAGATCACCTCCATACAGGCAGGCATGCAGGGCTGTCTGGCTAAACCCGTCGATCCGCGCGCGCTGAATCACGTGTTGCAGGAACTGTTGCCGCGTGTGTACGCGCAGAACGCGGGCGGACCTGATCCGTCGCGGACGCGGCGGAGCGGGATGGACAGGGTTCCCCCTCGGCAGACCGGTGCACCGGACGCCATGCTCGCCGCGCAACAAAGCCTGGTGCGCGAGCTGTCCGGCATTGTCGGGCTGCATGCGGAAAAAGGCCTGGTCAATACGGGAGGGAACGTGGATATCTATGTCGGCATGCTGCAACGCTTCACGGCTGAACTGAACGACTCTATCGAGCCCCTGCTGGTCCTGCCCAGCGGCGAAGCCTGGGAGGAGACGGCTCTGCGCCTGCATGTGCTGCGGGAATTTTTCGCAGGCATCGGTGCGGAAAAATTGGCGCGGGAGGCTGCCGTCCTGGCGGCGGACGCTGCCGCGGAGGTCGCGGGGGGCACAACTCTCCGGTTGAAGCAGGACGGCGTCGAGGGCTGGTTGCCGCGCATCCGGGGCTATTGCGATGCCATGATGCGTCTGCGTGCCGGGCTTGCGGGTCTGCATGACAAGAAGATCCGGGCACATGCCGCCGAACGGAGCGAGCAGGAATGGAAGCGGACGGATCCGGAAGATTTGGTGAAACTCAACCGTTATGTGTCGCGTTTACGTGAGGCGTGCCTGTCCCACCGCGCCGCAGAGGCCGGGGAGACGGCGGCGGGCTTGAGGAGAATGGCTGTGCGCGAGGATATGGAAGAGCACATAACAGCCGTCTGCAGGCTGATCGATACCCTGGATTACCATGAGGCGGGGGAACGATGCGCGCATCTGCTTACGCTGATCAAGATGCATCGTTCCGGCACGGCAGGGGAGAACGGATAAGCGGAGAGCGCTATGGCTTCAGAGACGAAAAAATTCCCTCTATATGACGCTCCCGACGTGCTGGAAGCGGAGGACAGCGTCAGAATACTTCTGGATTCCACACCCTTGGGCGCCATGCTTTGGGATGCGGAAGACAATCTTCTCTATTGCAATCAGACGCTTTTATCCATGTTCGGCATCGTCTCGCAAACCGAATTGGCCCAGCGTTTTCATGAACTTAGTCCTGTATTCCAGCCTGACGGTTCGGCCAGCAAGGAGAAGACGCTTGCGTTGCTCCATGCGGCTTTTGAAAGCGGCTACCACAAATGCGAATGGATGCACCGCACGGCCTCGGGGGATCCGCTTCCGACGAAAAAAAACCTGATTCGGATTCCCTGGCAAGGCAGCTGGTGTATCGCGGTCTACACCCGCGATATGCGCGAACGCATAGCCCGCCGGGAAGCGGAGGAGCGCGCCAGGATGCTTTTGGACACCATACCGGAGGCAGCCGTCCTCTTTAATCAAGACGACCATATTCTTGACTGCAATCATACATTCTTGCGCATGTTCGGCCTCGCTGATCACGCCGAGTACAAGATATGTTTTCATGAACTCAGTCCGGCATTCCAGCCCGATGGCGCAGCCAGCAGGAGCAAGGCGCGTGCGTTTGCCCGCGCGGCCTTTGAAAGCGGTCGCCAAAAGTTCGCATGGATGCATTGTACACGCTCGGGAGAAGCGTTGCCGACGGAAATCACCTTGGTGCGGCTACCCTGGCAGGGTGGCTGGTGCCTTGCGGCCTATATTCGCGATTTGCGCGCGATCAAGGCTCAGGAGCTGCAGGCGCGGCAAGCGGAGGAGCGCGCCCAGTCCCTGGAAGTCATTTCCAGAGCCGCCCAGATGGCTTCCGAGGCGAAAAGCGAATTTCTGGCCAAGATGAGCCATGAACTGCGCACTCCCCTTAATGTCGTGATCGGGTTTCTGGGTCTGGAACTACAGAAGAAACTGCCCCGGGAAACGGCCGACAATCTGGAAATTTCTCTGGACGCCTGCCACAACCTGCTGCACCTTATCAACGACATTCTGGACATTTCCAAAATAGAAGCTGGCCGCTTCGAACTGGCAAACATCAACTATCGTCTCGTCGGTCTTATCGACGAACTTGTCCGTCTTGATGTATTCCGCCTGGAGTCAAAACCGATCAGCTTTTGTCTGGAAGTGGACGAAAACCTGCCGTCCTGGTTCTACGGCGATGATCTGCGCATCAAGCAGGTGATCAACAATTTGTTGAGCAACGCGTTCAAATACACGGAACACGGCACGGTCACGCTGAGCGTCGGGCTGGCGCCGGAGGAAGAAATGCAAGCCGGCAGCGCGTTTTTGCGCTTTAGCGTCCGGGATACCGGCCAGGGCATTGAAGCTGGCAACCTTGAGAACCTGTTCACCTCGTATGCCAGGTTCGACAGCAAGACCAACCGGCTTATCGAAGGTACGGGGCTTGGACTTCCCATCGCCAAGGGACTGCTGGAGCAGATGGGCGGGCGGATGGAAGTGGCAAGCGAATACGGCAAAGGCAGTGTCTTTTCCTGCGTTATTCCCCAGCTTGTTATTGACCCAACGCCGATCGGCAGCCTCGCCATGCAGGAATTGACCGGTTCCCGCGCTACGCTCCGGCGCGGCAAAACCAGGCGCCGCGCCCCCTGGCAGTGTGCGCATATGCCCTATGCCAGGGTGCTGGTGGTGGACGATGTGCCCGCGAACCTGGGAGTGGCCCGGGCCATGCTGCAACGCTACGGCATGGCGGTGGATTGCGTCGCTGGCGGCCGGGAGGCTATTGAACTGATACGCTCCGGGCAGATCCGCTACAACGCCGTGTTCATGGATCACATGATGCCGGGTATGGACGGCGTTGAAGCGCTGCGCTGGATTCGGGGCATAAATAGCGACTATGCCCGTGCGGTTCCGATCATCATCCTCACGGCCAATGTGGTTGCCGGCAATGAGCAGAAATTTCTTGATCTGGGCTTTCAAGCTTTTTTGGGCAAGCCTGTCGACCCCTCGAAACTGGACGCGGTACTCAACAGATGGGTGAAGGACGCGCGGCAGGAAGCCGGCTTGAACGCTGAAAACCGCGTTTTCAGCGCTGCGAAAGCGAGCGCCGCGCAGGACGCGCGACTGAGCGGCATCCGTATTGAAGGTTTGGATGCGGAAGAGGCCGTCTCGCGTTTCGGCTGTGAAGAGAGCTATCTTGAGGTATTGCGGGCTTATGCCGTCCATACGCCACAGCTTTTGGAACAGATGCGGCGTTTGGGTGAAGCGGATTTGGCGGAATACGCTCTGGTTGCGCACGGGATGAAGGGGGCCAGCTATGGCGTGGGAGCCAGAACCCTCGGAGACATGGCGAAAAAACTGGAGCGCGCGGCTACGAGCAAGAATGGGCGCAAGGTGCGGCAGGGACTGTCTCCGTTTTTGAATGCAGCGGAAAAACTTCTGCGTGACGTCGGCGCTCTGCTGCTTGCGCTTGGGCCTGAAGCCGTTGCGGAGGAAGATAAGCCGCTTAAAGCCGCGCCGGACCCAGGAGCATTGGCGGTCCTGTACAGGGCTAGTCTGTCCTGTTCACACAGCACCATGGTGGAGCAGCTCCGCGTATTGGAACAATACCGGTATCAGGCGGACGGAGAACTCGTCGGCTGGCTGCGGGCGCGCGTGGACGCGTTGGAGTACGACCAGATCAACGAGCGTCTGGCGGAGTATGGCGACAGCGTTTAGCCCAGTCCCATGCCCGGCGTCATCCGTTGCCCTGTCAGCCGGGTTTCATATCCTCCGAGGGACTCGATGCGCGCCTGGAAATCCTTGGAACGCATAAGGCCCAGCACGGCCTCGATCCGTGTTTCATGCAGAAATTTGACCGGTATGACCAGATCGTAGCGTTCGCGCGCTAGGGGCACAAAGCCGAGATCCAGCGCATGGGCCGCCGCGAAAATACCCATGCCGCACTGCACCGCGCCGGTCAGCACGTTGACCGCCACCGCCATGTGGGTGCTTTCTTCCTTGTCGTAGCCCGCGACATCGGCAGGCGTCATACCCGCTTCCTTCAGATGCCAGTCGAGCAGGATGCGCGTGCCCGCGCCTCG
>JAIRVN010000080.1 GCA_031253875.1 Deltaproteobacteria bacterium
GACTCCAGAATGCCGAGAGGTTTGACGAGGTTCACACCAGCGCCCTGAAAGGCTACATCATGCGGAGCTTCAATATGATCCGCGCCGGTGGGAGAGAGAGCAAAGCCCAAGCCTACGCCGGTTTTTCCGCGAGGATCGTGGAAGCCGGGTTCCTGCCCCTTGACGGCGCAGACGAATTTTTCGGATCCCTTGCCGATTCTTTGGGCTGCCAGAACGCTGCCTTCAGCCAGAATATCGCCGATGCCTTCGCGCCTGGCGATTTTTTCCAGCAGTTCCAGCATGCCATTGCCATCGCCAAAGCCTTGGATTTCTTTCTTGTCGAGAATACCTTCTTCGGCAAGTTCCATGGCAAAGGCGATCACACCTCCGGCGCTGATGGTATCAAGGCCAAGGGCGTTGCTGCGCTCGTGGGCTTTGTTCACGACGTCAAGATCGCCTACGCTGCACATGGAGCCGAATGCGGCAAGCGTTTCAAATTCGGCGCCGCCATAGCGCTTTTCTGAAGTGTTCTTGACAATGCGTTTGCAGGCCATCGAGCATTTGTAGCAGGTGTGCCGGCCTTCGAGAATTTTTTCATATCCGGGCAGGCCGATGGCTTCTGCATGTTCAAACACGCCCTCGCGCCAGTTGCGGGTGGGCAGCATGCCGCCGTTTTGCAGGGTCATAACGTGCATCGGCGTGCCGTTTTTGCTCAGATTCACATTGGGCATGTGCTCGCTGATGGCCTTGCGATGCCATTTGCCGACTTCCTTGAGCAGTTCGGGATCGGCGTAGCTGATGCTTGCTTCATCACCGAGACAGACAACGGCTTTCAGATTTTTCGAGCCCATGACAGCGCCCATGCCGCCGCGTCCGTTGACATGGATGAGCTCGTTGATGACACAGGCGTAACGTACCAAGTTTTCACCGGCAGGGCCGATGGAAGCTATGCGGATTTTGTCTTCGCCCAATTCTGTTTTGAGAACGTCGTGCAGGAGCGCGTTTTCCATGCCCCATAGTTTATCTGCATCGTGCAGGGAAACCACGCCCTTGTTGATATAAAGATATGCGGGTTTTGGGGATTTGCCGATAAAGATAATGGCGTCAAAGCCCGCATGTTTGAGTTCCGGGCCAAGATACCCCCCAGCTTCAGACTCGCCGAAAGTTCCAGTGAGCGGGCTTTTCGCGGCCACGGTCAGGCGGGAGAAACCGGCCAACGGCGCGCCGCACAGAACAGACGTGGCAAATACCAGTACATTTTGAGGGCTTAAGGGGTCACATCCTTTGGGGATGAACTTGTGCATGTACCATGAAGCCAAGGCTCCACCCCCCCAGTAGGTGCGGTACCAAATTTCATCATGTTCATCTACCGTCCATGTGCCGGCGGAAAGGTCGACCACGAGAATTTTTCCATTGTATCCAAAGGGCATGGAAGTTCTCCTTGTTATTTGCCGATGATTTTATAGACTGCGTTACAGTCTTCCTTACCATGCCCGGCAGCGGAAGCTTCCTTGTAATAAGCAAGGGCAGTTTCCATAGCCTTCATGTTCAATCCCCAAGAGCTGGCCATTTCAAGGCCGAGATGTACGTCTTTCAGCGCCAGATCCAGGCCGAAGCGCGCGTTGAAGTCCTCCGCAGCAAGCCAGGGGCCGCGCACATCCATCTGGAAGCTGCGTGCGCCGGTGTCGGTCAAGAGTTCCAGCAGCAATTTTTTGTCGAGTCCGGCCTTTTCGCCCACGCGAAGGCCCTCAGCAAGCACGGCAAGATTGGTCATGCCGACCATGTTGGAGATGAGCTTCACAGCTCAGGAAGCGGCGATACTGCCGACATTATATGGCAGACCAATGATTTTGAAGATGTCTTCCAGCTTTTTGATGGCATCCTGATCGCCGCCGATGAACATGGGTTCTTCGGCTTTTTCCGCATGATTCGGGGTTTTGCCGAGAGTACTCTGAATATAGGCGATGCCTTTACTTTTGGCTTCGTCGGCAAGTCCTTCGGCTGTTTTGGGATCAATGGTGGAAAGCTCCACATGGATGCTGCCCTTTTTCATTTTGACATAAAGGCCGTTTGCGCCGCTCATGACCTCCTGCACATGCTGAGGCAGGGGGAGGCTGGTGAAGACAAGATCGCAAGCTCCGAGTTCATCAAGGTTTTTCGCGCACTTTCCACTGGTTCCGGCCGCCAGGGTGCGCGTGATGGCCTCTTCGCTGAGATCATGCACAAGCACATTTTTCCCGGCGCGAATAAGGTTGCGCGCGAGTGGGCCGCCCATAAGTCCAGCTCCGACAAATCCGATGTTCATAAGCATCCTCCTGAATTAAAAAATACGCCACCGGAGAGGTTCCGGCCAAACTTATGCGTTCCAGTTACGAATAAAGTCCAGATCAACCGCCGGGCCGAAGATGGCAAGAAAGACAAAGTCCTCGTTGCCGGGGTTTTTTGTTTCATGTGTCTTTCCCGGGGGGATATAGAGAGCGGTGTGCGGAGTGAGGCGGTATTCTTCCCCGTCGAGAATGACGCAACCCTCGCCCTGTATGCCGTAATACACTTCCACCTCGGTATCGTGGTGGTGGGCCTGCCCTGCCTGTCCTGGCTCAAAACGGAAGAGCGCCATGCTCATGGGAGCATTGCTGATCGTGTGCCGGTCAAAAATGAGCTTGGCATGACGGTTGTTGGGACCGGGAGCGGTGCGCTCGGTCATGGCTTTGACGTCAATAAACATACGGTACTCCGGTAGTTGAAGGGACGTGTCACCACCACTTGATGGCATCGGTCACATGGTTGCGAATCCGCACGAAAGCCGGATCGGCGAAATTGCGCGGCCAGGGGAGATCCACAAGGATCTCTTCCTTGATTTTTGTCGGTTTCTGGTCCAGCACCAAAATGCGTTCGGCAAGATACACGGCCTCTTCTGTGTTGTGCGTGATGAAAAGCACGGTACAGCCGATTTCCCGCCAGATGCGTATAAGTTCGTCTTCAAGATAGAAACGCAGTTTTATGTCCAACTGGCCGTAGGGTTCATCCATGAGCAGGATGTCCGGGTTCAGGGCAAAGTTGCGGGCGATGACCACCCGCTGTTCCATGCTGGCCGAGAGTTGCTTGGGCAGGTAGGAGCGGAATTTGCGCAAGCCCACAAGGTCGAGCATGAGCTCCACCCGGCGTTCGCGCTCGTCCGACGGCACGCGCTTGATGTTCAGGCCGAAGCGGATGTTGTCTTCAACAGACAGCCAGGGAATGGCCGAAGGCTCCTGAAACACAAAGGCCATGTCATGCATCCGCGGGTTTGCCGGTGTGCCGTCCACTTTGATAGTGCCGCTGGTGGGCGGATAAAAACAGGACAGGCAGTTGAGAAAGGTCGTTTTGCCACAGCCCGTAGGGCCGACTATGCACAGAAATTCGCCCTTGTAGATTTCAAAACTGATATCATTCAACACGAGAAGGTCGTCAAAGCGCTTCGTGAGATTGTCCACACGCACTTTAACTTCTTTGCCGTTTCTGTATTCGCTCAAGGCCTCGGTCATCATGCGCCGGTCCCTTTCGTCCTGTTGGCATGCGGATAGATATGTCAGTTGTCCAGCACCAGTTCCGTCTGATCGGAAATGGCAAGCCGCAGTTCCAGAAACCGCCCGTCCGTGTAATCACGAGGTTTGACCATATCTACCGGGAATTCGGTCTTGATCCGGCCGGGCAGGCTGGTCATCAAAACGATCCTGTCGCCGAGATAGATGGCTTCTTCCACATTGTTGGTGATAAAGACGATAGTTTTTTTTTCCTGCTCCGTGATGCGCAAAATGTCTTTTTCCATGGCGTAACGGGTTTGGGCGTCAAGGGCACTGAAGGGTTCGTCCATGAATAGCACTTCCGGGTCGCTGGCATAAGCCCGGGCGATACTCACCCGCTGACGCATGCCGCCGGAAAGCTGATGAGGAAACGCCTTTTCGAAGCCCTGCAACCCAACGAGATTGATAGAGCTTTGCGCCACTGTGTTGCGTTGCGCCTTGTCCATTCCTCGCACCATGAGCCCGAAAGCCACATTGTCCAGCACTGTTTTCCAAGGGAACAGCGCGTATTGCTGAAAGACGACTCCTCGAGCAGGGCCGGGCTCGGTGACTTTTTGGCCGTTGAGGTAAATGTCGCCGTTGTCCGGTTTTTCAATCCCGGAAAGACAATTGA
>JAIRVN010000122.1 GCA_031253875.1 Deltaproteobacteria bacterium
GCCAAGGGTTCCGGCACGACAGTGCAGGACGTGAATAAGCTCTTGCGCGGCTTTGAACAGATGCGCCAGATGATGAAGGGTATGATGGACGGCAAAGTCCCTGGCGGAGGCCGCGTGCCGCGCGGCATGCCCGGCATGGGGATACCGGGGATGGGCGGCATGCCGGGAATGCCGGGAGGCGGCGGTTTGGGAGTTTCAGCAGCAAAAAAACGGAAAAAACGCGAAAAACAGAAACGAAAAAAGAAAAAATAGCCGAGCTTGGCCTTGCGCTTTTGATTTGTGGGACGTACTATTTTATTACTGTAAACTTGGGAGAATATCATGGCAGTGAAATTGAAACTGACCCGCCAGGGCAGCAAGAAAAAGCCTTTTTACCGGGTTGTAGCCGCTAATGCCGAAACACGGCGTGATGGACGTCCCTTGGATTTCCTCGGGTACTACAATCCGCTGACCAATCCCGTTGATGTCAAGCTGGATGCGGAAAAAGTGCGGAAGTGGCTGAGTCTTGGCGCGGAACCCACAGACACGGTGCGTTCCCTGATTAAACAGCATCTGGCGTGACATTTTCTTCCCCGCTTCCTGGATGTGCAAGTTTGCTAACGCTAGGGGAGACGAGCCATGTTGAAGGAACTGATAGCATATATTGCCGGCGCATTGGTGGACAAGCCCGATCAGGTGCAGGTCACCGAGGTGGAAGGAGAGCAGACTACCGTGCTGGAGCTTCGTGTGGCTAAAGAAGACCTTGGCAAGGTCATCGGCAGGCAAGGGCGTACGGCCAGGGCCATGCGAACCATCTTGGGAGCAGCTTCCAGCAAGGTGAAAAAGCGTTCAGTTTTGGAAATCTTGGAATAGCCGCAGGCGGTGCGGCGGTTCCGGCATTTTCCGGGACACGGCAATGACAGCGCATGCATTCATTCATATGGGCACGCTTGCGCGTGCGCATGGTCTGAAAGGGGAGATCTGTGTAGAATGGTACGCGGACTCCCCTTTGCGTGACATGCGTCTGTACCTGCAAGTCGACGTGGAAACGCCCCGGCCGGTGCGCATTGTGGCTGTGCGCAGGCACAAAAAACATCCGCTCGCACTGATCGAAGGAGTTTGCGATCGTACGGAAGCGGAAACATTGCGCGGCGCCAAGCTGCTGCTGCCGGTAGACGAACTGCCCTCAACGGCTGAGGATGAGCTGTACCTGTATCAATTGCCGGGACTTGAGGTCGTGTTGCACGAAAACGGAAGTTCGATCGGACATATCGATCACGTGGATTTTCCGGGAGGGCAGGAGATCTGGGCCATCCACACGGTCGGGGGGCGTGAAATCCTCTTTCCAGTCGTTGAAGCCTTCGTGTTGTCCGTAAACCTGGAAGAGGGCCGTGTAGTTATTGATCCGCCGCCGGGTCTGCTGGAAATATATTTAGCGTAACGCGCGCGCTCAATTTTTTGCGCTTGTACATGCCATGCACTTCAATATCGTCACCCTTTTTCCCGAGTTTTTCGATTCCCCGCTGCGTACCGCGCTCATGGGCCGAGCTTGGGAAACCGGAGTAATTTCCTTTTCTTTTTTTAATCCGCGCGATTGTGCCCTGGACAAACATCGTAGCGTGGATGACCGTCCCTATGGCGGTGGACCCGGCATGGTCATGATGCTCGAACCTTTGCTGCGTTGTCTGCGTAGGATTGAAAAACCCGGCCGTATCCTGGTTCCCAGTCCGGGCGCGCGTCCTTTTACCCAGTCCATGGCTCGCAAGCTTGCAGCCGAAGCGCGCATGACGATTGTCTGTGGCCGTTACGAAGGGCTTGACGCTCGTTTGGGAGAACTGACGCCCCTGGAATACGCCTCGGTGGGGGAGGCCGTGATCAATGGGGGAGAAGCTGCGGCTCTCATGATGATGGAGGCTGTGGCGCGTCTTGTGCCGGGCTTTATGGGCAAAGAAGAATCAGGGAAAGAGGAAAGTTTTTCACAGGGACTTCTGGAATATCCACACTACACGCGACCGGACCTTGTTGAGGGCGTGTCCGTTCCGGATGTGCTGCGTTGCGGCGACCACGCGAAGATCACCGCCTGGCGGCGCGAACGTTCGCTTGCATCCACCCTGCGTCTGCGTCCGGAACTTCTGGAAGAAGCGGAACTTGGCGAAAGCGATGCAGATTTTTTGCGTACCATGCCCCGCGAACGCCTGGGGCGTAATCTCTATCTTTGCCTCGTTCATTACCCTGTCTTGTTGAAAACGAAAAATCCCGGGGCATCTTCTTTGACAAATCTGGACATCCACGATATAGCACGAAATTCGTGCAGCTACGGCATTGGAAGTGTGTATATCAGTACCCCTTTGCCGGATCAGGCACAAATTCTGCGAGGAATTCTGCATTATTGGACACAAGGGGCGGGGGCTGTTTCCAATCCGGATCGTGCGCGGGCTTTATCCTTGGTGTATCATGTGCTGGAATTTGCCGACGCCGCCGCAGATATAGAAAAACATACGGGGCAGAAACCCCTGATGCTCGGCACGAGCGCAACATGGCACAAGACGCCCGTGTATACGCCAGGCAGGGTACGCGAAGCTCTGGCTTCAGGCCCGGTATTGCTCCTGTTGGGGACATCCCATGGCTTGGCCCCGGAGGCTTTGGCAGCCTGCGACGGCCATCTTCGTCCTTTACGTTTTTTGGATGTGTACCGGCGCCTTTCGGTGCGGGCCGCCACAGCGGCGTACCTTGACAGGATTGTACACGACTTTTATTAAATGCCGCCGCGCAAGAACCGCCGGCCTTATAGGAGCATCGAATGGACATTATGAAGAAAATCGAATGGGAGCAAATGCGTTTTGACATGCCGAGCTTTCGCTCGGGCGATACCGTCAAAGTGCATCTGCGCATTGTTGAAGGCGAAAAGGAACGCGTGCAGATTTTTCAAGGCAACGTCATCCGCATCAATCGCGGCACCACCGATGCCACGTTCACCGTGCGCAAAATTTCCGATGGCGTGGGAGTTGAGCGTATTTTTCCCCTGCATTCTCCCTTCATAGAGCGCGTGGAACTGGTAAGCGAAGGCCGTGTGCGGCGCAGCCGTCTGTATTACCTGCGCGATCGTAAGGGCAAGGCCGCGAGGATTAAACCTAAAAACCGCTATTAGAAGAGCACTTGGCGCATGTCCAAGGCGCGTCTTGACGCATTCTCTTTTTGCGATTCTGTAATGCCGCACGGCGCTGTCGGCATGCCGGGAAGCATCGGCATCGACGAGGCGGGTCGTGGCTGTCTGGCCGGCCCTGTGGTTGCGGGGGCAGTGGTGTTGCCGCCGGACTGCACCATGCCTGGACTCGGGGATTCGAAAAAGATTCCCCCGGAGCGTCGGGAAGCACTTGCCGTTGCCATACGCTCTTCCGCCCTTGCTTGGGGGCTTGGTCTTGTCTGGCCTTGGGAAATTGATCGCGTCAATATACTGCAAGCCACTTTTCGCGCTATGATTAAAGCGGCCCGGCATTGCGCCAGAGCCTGTCCAACTCCGCTGACTTTGTCAATCGACGGTCCCCATGTCATTCCAGCTTCGCTTTTTTCCATGCTTTCCTGGCAGGGACTTCTTCCACGGCAACAGGCTGTTATACGAGGAGACGCCCTTGTGCCTGTCATTTCCGCTGCCTCCATTCTGGCAAAAAACTTTCGTGACAGGTTGATGTATGCGCTGGCACGGCGCTACCCCGGCTATGGATTTGAACACCACAAGGGCTACGGCACAGCCGAACACATTCAGGCGCTCGCTGTGTACGGTCCGTGCCGTATGCATCGTATGAGTTTCCGCAAAGTTCGCTCTGAAGGAATGAAACAGGGCAGTTTGGCCATGTAGGGCGCAGGCGATATGACAGCTTCAATGGAGACAGCGAAACAAAAGCTTGGCGGCCGTGGCGAGGCCGCGGCGGCGCGGCTTCTTGTCTCCAAACAGTACAGGATTCTCGCCCGCAACTGGCGTCGGGGACGTTTGGAGCTGGATCTGGTCTGTGAGGATGGAGAAGAGGTCGTCTTTGTGGAGGTAAAAACCCGTACGGCAGGCACTCTCACCAGTCCGGCGGATGGGATGAGCCTGGGAAAGCGCCGGAGCCTGATCAAGGCCGCCCGGTGCTGGCTGGCAGCGCATAAGGCCTGGGAGCGGGCCTGTCGTTTTGATGTTGTTTGCGTTACAGACGCCGGACAGGAGTTGCGCCTTGAGCACCACACAAATGCTTTCGCGCTCGCCGATTCTTTGGCT
>JAIRVN010000227.1 GCA_031253875.1 Deltaproteobacteria bacterium
CCCGCCTTGAGCATGAGTTCGTACACGCTCATGCCCTGTTCCCTGAAAGCAAGCACATCCACGTATTTGGCGTACGCCTTGTGGATGGCCAGCTCAACGCAGCCCACGCGATCCTGTTCGCCGGTTCCGATGGCGACGGTTGCGCCGTTTTTTGCGAAAATGACGGAGTTGGAAGTCACGCCCGCTTCCACGGCCCAGGCAAAGAGCAAATCCTCGGCCTCACGGGCGCTGGGCGCGCGGGCACTGACGAAGCTGCCGTCCTCGGCCCCGGCGCTGGCAGGAAGGAAATCTTCCACGCTATGGATACGGTTTACAAAGGATTTTTGGATGATCAGCCCGCCGTCGGCCATGCTTTTGATATCCAAAAAGGCGCTTTCGGGAAGGCGGCGCAAATCGTCGAGGGCAGGCAGCTTGAAAATGCGCAGGTTCTTGCGCCGCGCGATGACGTCCAACGCGCCCTGCTCAAAATCCGGCGCGGCCACGACTTCGAAATAGTTGGCGGCGATGATTTCCGCGGCTTCCAGCGAAAGGGGGCGGTTAACGATGACCGCGCCGCCGAAGGCGGCAATGCGGTCGCACCAGAAGGCGTCGTGCAGGGCCGTGCCGATGCCGCTGTCCGACCAGGCTGCACCGCAGGGATTGTTATGCTTGAGGATGAGCGCCGCAGGGCGTTTTGTCAGATACTGCAGGATATTGACGCCGTTATCCACGTCAGTCAGGTTGGTCTTGCCGGGATGCTTGCCCGCCTGGATCATCTGGGCCTCACTCACGGCGGACACGATGCCCTGTCCGGGCGCGCGCCAGGCGATAGCGCCGCAGGAAAGGCCGCCTTCGATCAGCTCGTACAAGGCTGCGGGCTGATCCGGATTTTCGCCGTAGCGCAAGCCTTTTTCCTCGCCGTCCAGGACCCAGACGCGTTTACGGTACCGCAGGCGTTCCGTGCCCAGCTCGATGGTCAACGTATCGGGAAAGGCGTCTTTATGCAGGGTCTTGTACATGTCTTTCAGTGTCATGCCATGCTCCATGGGTTCGGTTTCAGCTTATTCCGCCGACGTCAAAAAATCCGCCAGGATGGTCTTGACGCCGAAGCCGGGAAAATTGACCTGGAATTTGTCGGGCGGCACGAAGCGTATTTTTTTGCCTCTGCCGAATTTCTTATGGGTGCAATACCCGAGGCTCTGCGGATCGCCGCCGTGCGCTTCGGGCGCTGACGAGGACACCGCTCCGGCCTGTACCGCAGGCTCCGGCGGCAGCAGGCGCACGGGCGGGAGCGTTGCCGGGTCATGGCCGCGCGCGACGCATTGTCCGCCGTGCAGTTCGTGCCATTCCTCATACAGGCCGGCAGGCACTTCACGTACGAAGGGGCTGCGTACGGCGGGCATGATGGCCTGGTCGCTCCGGCTGTAGATCGCGGCCGGCGCATAGAGTTCCAGCCGCCTGCGCGCGCGGGTGCAGGCCACGTACATGAGACGGCGTTCCTCCTCAAAATCTTCGGCGCGGCTTTGGGCGTGGCGCGAAGGAAAACGTTCCTCGACCAGATCGATGATCAGCACGGCGTCCCATTCCAGGCCCTTGGCAGAGTGCACGGTGGACAGGGTAATGCATCCTTCGGCGTCTTCATCTTCTTCCGGCGATTCCAGGGAAAGATCCGCCACAAAAAGATCCAGATCCACGTACCCGGCGGCCATGCGCACGATCTCTTCCACTCCCTGCTGGCGGCGGGGCCAGTCGTCCGGATAGGCGGCTTCCATGCGCGGGCGGTAATGTTCAGCCAGTCTTTCCAAAAGCGTGGAGGGCGGCTGCGGCTGTTCCCGCAGGTTGTCGAGCAGACCCATATCCTCAAGCATGCCGGGATATTTTGCAAAGGCCCTGAACGTGGCGTCCCGGTCGCCGGACAGGGCCACGGCATACAGTTTTTGCGTGGTCTTGGGGCCGAGACCGGGATGCAGAGCCGCTATGCGCTGGAAGGCGGGAAGATCGAAGGGGTTGACGATCAAACGCGCATACGAAAGCAGATCCTTGATGTGTGCGGCTTCCACGTAGCGCAGGCCGCCGTATTTCCGGAAGGGGACATCCGCGCGGGCCAGAGCCGCTTCAAGCGGATAGGAATGAAAGGCCGCGCGGAAAAGCACCGCAATGTCGTGCGGCAGGTGATCCCGCAGCAGTTCGCGGATGCGCTGGACGAGCAGTTCGGCCTGGCTCTGATCGGAACGGGAAACAACCAGGCGTACGGCCTCGCCGCCTTCACGCCGGGTGCGCAACGTTTTGCGAAAGGCAGCGGGCGCGCGTTCCAGCAGAGCGTTGGCCAGATCAAGCACCGGCTTGGTGGAGCGGTAATTCTCCTCCAGGGCAATGACGCGCGTACCCGGAAAGATATCCGGAAAATCCAGCATGTTGTATACATGCGCGCCACGGAACGCGTAAATGGACTGGGCGTCGTCACCCACGGCCATGAGGTTGCCGCTTTCACCCGTCAGCAGCCGCACCAGCCGTGCCTGCACCAGGTTGGTGTCCTGGTATTCGTCCACCAGCAGATGTTCGTAGCGTTGCCGAAGATGCCGGGCCACGGCTTCGTGTTCGCACAACAGGTGTTCCAGCTCGAAGATCAGATCGTCATAGTCCAGCAGGCCGTGATCCCGGCGGTATGCCGTATACGCTGCATTCAGTTCCGTCAGGGCTGCGGCATGGGGCAGCAGATGACTGGATTCACGCCGCACCGTTGCCTCGATGGAAATTTCTTTGTTCCGGGCTTTGCTGAGTATGCCGAGGACATGCTGGCTACGGGGAAAGCTGCGATCACCCTTGCCAAGGCCCAGTATTTCGCGGCATTGCTTGATTGCCGCGGCCATATCCGCGTTGTCCATAACGGTGGGGTGGCGTTCGCCCAGCCAGGAGGGTCTGAACTGGCGCAGCACGCCATAGGCGAAGCCGTGGAAGGTGCCGCCCTGCAAGCCGGCAAGCCCTTGCCCCAGAAGCTGCGAGGCTCGTTGCAGCATTTCGGCCGCAGCCTTGCGCGTGAAGGTGAGCAGCAACATGGACGAGGGGGATACCCCCTGTTCCGTGAGCCAAGCAATCCGGTACACGATGGTGCGCGTTTTGCCGCTGCCCGCGCCCGCGACGACGAGCAGATGGCCGCCCGGGGCGGTGACCGCCGCGTATTGAGCAGGATTGAGAGCGTTTTTGTAGTCGATCACGGCGCTTGCGAGCGCGCAAGCAGACGACGGATGCTTTCGATGGTCTGGCGTAGCACATCGTGCATATGTGCCAGCAACGCGATGTGATCATGGCGCGCACCAAGGGTTTTTTCCACATCTCCC
>JAIRVN010000038.1 GCA_031253875.1 Deltaproteobacteria bacterium
TTGACCGGCCTGCCGTTCACGAGAGTCTCAAAGTGCAGGTGCGCGCCTGTCGTTCTGCCGGTTCGGCCGACAGTTCCGATTTGTTCGCCTGCGGTCACCTTGGCGCCGATAGCATTGGCATAGCTGTCGAGATGCGCGTATCTGGTCACAAGGCCGTTGCCGTGGTCTATCTCGACGACTCTTCCGTAGGCGCTCCAGCGGTCCGCAAAGCGGACCACGCCGGAAGCGGCGGCAAGCACGGGCGCTCCGCGTGGGGCGGTGATATCTATGCCCGTATGCATCCGGACGCGTTTCGTTTTACTGGAAAGGCGGCGCATGCCGAAATAGGAGGAGATGCTGCCGTCGGCGGGGATGGCGGAAAGCATCGCCAATACAACGTCCGGCGTTTCGGCAAATGCTTCATCAATACCGGGAAGGCTGGCAGGGTCGCGGGAAGGTTTTTTCTGCTTGCGGTTCTGCGAAACTTTGTCTTTGGCGGCGTTGGATTTGGCGGGAACTTGAGCGTGCTGCTTTTTGGAAGGTTTTTTTGCACTGCCGGCTGTGCTGGATGTACCCGGCGCTTTGGCTGTTTCTTCTTTGGAAACGGCGGTTTTGGATTGAGCGGCTTTTGTTTTTTTTGTACTATATTCCGCCGTGTCTGTTTGTCGGGCCTTGGCGGAAGCATCGTATGCGGTGCTGATCAAGACCAAGCAGACAAACAGCAAAAGAATCGGATGTCGCAGCATGGGATCTCCTATGTTGACGGCAGCCTAACTAAAGTGTTCTCCCTCTGTACAGAAATTTTTAGATAAAGGCAAGAGTTTTTTTGCTGCGTTGACACCATCCCCTGCCTGCACGTACTATGAGGAGAGTAACCACATACAGTTTCGCACAGGAGGTTTCAAGTGAATATTCTGATTTTTGGCCCTAACGGCAGCGGCAAAGGCACCCAGGGCGATCTGGTCAAACAGAAATACCAGCTCGCCCACATTGAATCCGGCGCAATTTTCCGCGAACACATCGGCGGTGGCACCGAGCTCGGCAAAAAGGCCAAAGCATATATTGACCGCGGAGATCTGGTGCCCGACGACATCACCATTCCCATGGTGCTCGAAACCTTGCAGAGCAAAGGCGCCAAGGGCTGGCTGCTGGACGGATTCCCCCGCAACATGGTGCAAGCCGAAAAACTGTATGACGCGCTGAAAGCTGCGAATATCGAACTCGACTATGTGATTGAAATCCTGCTGCCCCGCGAAGTGGCCAAAAACCGCATCATGGGCCGTCGCCTGTGCAAAACGAACAATAACCACCCCAACAACATCTTCATTGACGCCATCAAGCCCGACGGCGACAAGTGCCGGGTATGCGGCGGCGAGCTTTCCGCACGTTCCGACGATCAGGACGAAGGCGCCATTAACAAGCGGCACGACATTTATTACGACACCAAAACCGGCACTCTGGCCGCCGCCTATTTTTATAAGGAACTGGCAAAAAAGGGTGCGACCAAGTACATTGAACTGGACGGCTTGGGCACGATTGACTCCATCAAAGATACCTTGCTCGGCCAGTTGGCCTAGCCGCCAAAGCAAAAATGTTGCATACGTGGACAAGCAATACAGGCCGCCCAGAGTCATCCGGGCGGCTTTTTAGCTCAAAGGCACACGGGACCAGTGTCGCGTCAAGCGACACTGGACGCAACCCCGCGAGGGGGTACGCGCCGCCAAAGGCGGCGTGAGCAAGCCGGAAACCGCGTTTTTCGGCGCAGCGATCTTCACGGCGAACCGACAGGTGAGGCGTGACATTGCATTAGAAACTGTAGCGGAGGATTACCGCAACCTTCCAGGCATCTTCCTTCTGGTTGCCGGACCACTTCCAGGTGCGCTTGTCCACGCCGTTGACAATATAGCCAAGTTCCACGCAGGTTTCGAGGTTTTCGTAGATCTTGTAGGTACTGTCCAGGTTGAACTCTACCAGGTAGTCGTTTGTGGTCAGATAGAGGGAACCGGCAGGCTGATTGTTCCAGGCGAGGTTTGTCTGGAGTGGGTCGAGGGCCATGCCTTGAGGATCACGCAGCGTTTTGGCCATCGCCGGATCGTTGGTGCCGCGCCAATAGATGGCGCGCAGGGTATGCGACAGATCGGCCAGGAAGGACAGATCCTTGAGCTGCGCGCCGATGGCCCAGGTGCCGGAATAGCCGGTATCAATGCGTTCGCCGATCACGATGTTGCGGAAATCGCCGTAGTACCCCCCTAGGCCGAAACTGGAGAAGTCGCCGACAGGCGCCAGATACGGCATGCGTCCGGAACCGTTCCTGAGGTTGCCGCTGTCGCCGGATCCGTACCAGCCGAACACGCCCGGCACAGCCCAGTCCATCTTGTATTCGGCCAGGGCTTTGATCACGAAGCCTTCGCGCTTGCTGTCGTTGCGGCGGCCCGGAACATGCTGGTCGTCGTAACGACCAAAGCCGCTCATGTAGCCGTAGTTGGCGTCAAGTTCAAGGTTGAAGGGATCAAAAGCGCTGATCTTGATGGGAATGCCTGCCCAGATCATGGTCGCATAGCTGCGGTTGAAATGGAGACGGATATCGTTATTAGCGGCGAGTTGGGAACGCTGGCTCACATCTACGGGGAACAAACCGCGCTGCACATACAAAGAATCGGGGCCGGGGTACCAGCCATCGGCGCCGTATCTGAGCTGATGCCGGGCGGCGTTTTTGCCCATCATGCCGAACATGCCCCAAGGAGTGACGGAAACGCCGTCAAAGGCCAGCGGAATGGCCAGCACGCCAAGATCGAGATTGTCAAAAGAGGTGCTTTGGTTTCTGCCGCCGAAATCGCCCCGGACGTAGTTGTCGTTGTAAGGGCGAGCCCACACGGCGGTAATGCTCACATGGTCGTTGATCTTGTAAGAAGCGCTGACGCCAGCCACATCTTCGTCCAGCACGGCGGGACCGCCGGCGGCGTTAGGCAGGGCGACATTGTGAATTCCCATGCGGAAATGCAGTTCCGTGTTGGGCGTCCGCCAGTCCATGTACGCCCGTTTGATTCGCACGCTCACGCTGCGTTCACCCATCGCAGCGCCGTCCCGATCTTCCGGACTGTTTTTTGCGGTGCCCCAGCCATAGACACCCATTTCAAACTGCAGGGTGCCGGAAAGGTTTTCCGAAGCCGCAGCCTCCAACTCCAGGCGGATGCGGGAATCAGGCTCGAACACGTCGGTGCTTGTTCCTGAATGACGGGTATCATAAGGCTTTTTGAGCAGGCTTGTTTCACCTATGTTGAAATAGGTATCCCACTCGCCCTTGACCTTAAAATCAATGGCCGCCGCGCCGGCAACGCCGCCCAGCACAAATGCCGTGGCCGATATGACAGCCAGTAAACGTTTCATGTTCTTCCTTCCTGTGTTGCAACCAGCGTTCCTTCCAACGCTTTTCCGCTTTTGCCTGCGGGTCAATAAATACATTATAGCATGTCACTGATAAAATGCAAGTTTTTGGTTAAAAAATGTTTACTGCATGTTATATAATTATATCATACGCCTGGACGGGGCTTTGCATTGCCGCTGTTCTCCTGTATAGGCGAAGTATATGCCACGGATCGTACCGATCCCTCACGCAGCACAAAAGGAGAAAACCATGGCCATCGTAGATTTTTTTTACGGCAACGGCGCCCTGCCGCTGGACATTCCCGACTCCCGGCTCAATGGAGTTCTGCTTTCACGAGCCCACAGCTTCAAACCTGACGGTTCCGAACACGACATTGTGCGCTGCGCCCTGGAAAACCCCATTGCCACGCCACGCCTCTCCGAACTTGTCAAAGGCAAAAAGAACATCGTGTTGCTGGCCAGTGACCACACCCGTCCCGTGCCCAGCAAAATCATCTTTCCCCTGATCGCCGAAGAGATCGCCCGCGGCAATCCCGATGCCGAAATTACCATCCTCATCTCCACCGGCTGTCATCGCGCCACCTCCAAAACGGAACTGGAAAACAAATTCGGCAAAGAAATTTGCGGCAAATATCCCATTTTGATCCACGACTGCGACACCTCTGAAGTGGTCAAGCTGGGGGTGCTGCCTTCCGGCGCGGAACTGCTCATCAACAAAACCGCCATTGACGCCGATTTGCTCATCGCCGAAGGCTTTATTGAGCCGCATTTTTTCGCCGGCTTTTCGGGCGGCCGAAAAAGCGTGTTCCCCGGCGTGACCAACAGGATGAGCGTCATGGCCAACCACTGCTCGGCCTTTATTGATGATCCGCATTCGCGTACAGGCATCCTGGAGGGCAACCCCATCCACATCGACATGGTCGATGCCACGCGCCAGGCCAAACTGGCCTTCATCCTCAACGTGGTTGTCGACTCGAACAAAAAGATCATCAACGCTTTTGCCGGCCACTATGACAAAGCCCATCTGGCCGGCTGCGCTTTTGTCAACAATCTTGCCGGGGTCAAGCCCCTGCCCGCCGACATCGTTATTACCACCAACGGAGGCTATCCGCTGGATCAGAACCTGTATCAGGCCGTCAAGGGCATGACCGCCGCCGAACCCACCTGTAAACAGGGCGGCATCATCATCATCGCGGCAAAGTGCGAAGACGGGCACGGCGGCGAGGTATTCTACGAAACCTTTAAGAACGAAAAGGATCTGAATCGCATGATGGCTTCCTTTATGGTCCGCAAACCCGAGGAAACCATCCCGGATCAGTGGCAGTCGCAGATTTTCGCGCGTGTGCTGTTGCACAGCACGGTCATCATGGTTACCGATGCTGCCAGGCATATGGTGGAAGACCTGCATATGAAGTGGGCGCCTTCTTTGGCGGAAGCCCTCAACATGGCCGATGCCATTCTGGGGCACAGCAACGGCTCCATCACCGCCATTCCTGACGGCATCGGCGTGATCGTCCGGGCATAGCCGGACATATTCGTGAGCCGGGGGGGCGGCATGAGTACAAAGACCATCGTAACCGGGGTCATAGGCGCAGACGTGCATGCCGTGGGCAACAAAATACTTGCTTTTGCCCTTGAAGAAGCGGGATTCACCGTGGTGAACCTAGGCGTCATGGTGTCGCAGGAAGAATTCATTGCCGCCGCAGTTGAAACCGCCGCGGACGCCATAGTGGTCTCCTCTCTCTACGGGCACGGAGAGATTGACTGCCAGGGCATGCGCGCCAAGTGCGACGAGGCGGGGCTCAAAGACATTCCGTTGCTTGTGGGCGGTAACATTGTGGTGGGCAAGCAGGAATTCGGCGATGTGGAAACGCGCTTTAAAGCCATGGGATTCACAAGGGCATACCCTCCTGGCACCACGGTGGAAACAGCCATAGCCGACCTGGACGCCCTGCTCGGCGCCTGAAGGCGGCCTGCTCTCTTGAGGCACCCCGCATGCGCTATCTTACTGTGGATTTTGGCAGCACATACACGAAACTGGCGGCCATAGACGCGACCGAAGCCAGAGTCATCGGCGTCGCGAGCGCCTTCACCACCATCGCCACGGACGTCATGGTCGGCTTTCACGCCGCGCTGAACCTGTTGCGCGAACACATCGGCGCGTTTGACTACGACGAACTGCTGTGTTGCAGCAGCGCGGGCGGCGGTCTCAAGATGGTCGCCCTCGGCCTTGTGCCCGAACTGACCTCAAAAGCCGCCAAAATGGCGGCAGAGAGCGCCGGCGCCAAAGTCGTCCGTACCTATGCCTACGAGATATCCGCAACAGAACAGGCGGAAATCGCCGCCATAAACCCCGACATCGTCCTGCTCTGCGGCGGCACGGATGGCGGTAACAAGGACGTCATCGTCAAAAACGCCGCCCTGATCTGCAAGACGCCGGGCGACTTCTCCATTATCGCGGCGGGCAACAAAAGCGCTTCCCGCGAACTTGAAGAAATATTCAAACATTCCGGCAAGGATTGCGTCATCACCAACAACGTGATGCCTGCCTTCGGCAGGCTTGATACCGAGCCGGCGAGAAACGCCATCCGCGACATTTTCATTGAGCGCATCATCGACGCCAAAGGGCTGGCCGCCGTACAGCGCATGACCAAACACGAAATCATGCCCACCCCCTTTGCCGTGCTCAAGGGCTGCGAGCTCTTGAGCCTCGGCACGGACAAGACGTCCGGCATCGGCGATTTCCTGGCCGTTGACCTGGGCGGGGCTACCACGGACGTGTATTCCATGGCCAAGGGCGCTCCCAGCCTGAGCAATGTGCTGGTGAAGGGGCTGCCGGAACCGTATGCCAAACGTACGGTAGAAGGCGATTTGGGCATGCGTTACAGCGCCGCCTTCCTGCTGGAGGAAGCGGGCGCGAGGAACATTGCCGACGCATGCGGCATTGCCGAGGACGAGATTGTCGCCTGGGTACGCAAGTGCGTCGCCGATCCCGGAACGCTTGCCCCGCAAAACAGCAGGGAACGCGCCCTTGATGAAACGCTCGCGGGCTGCGCCATCGAAATAGCCGTGGGACGGCATTGCGGCGTGCTGGAACAGATCTATACGCCCCTGGGCGAGACCTATACCCTTACCGGCAAGGATCTGTCCGAAACGCCCCGCGTCATCGGCATAGGCGGCGTCATTCAAAACAGCGCCAGCCCCGCCAAGATTCTTCGCCACGCCGTATTCACCGTGAAAAACACGGGGCGCATGTTTCCCAAAGCCCCGGCCTTCCTGTTGGACAAGCGCTACATTTTCAGCGCCATGGGGCTTGTCGGCATGATTGACCCCGAATTGGCGCTCGCAATCATGAAGCAAGAGATGCACCCTCTCACGGAGGACGAAGATGGAATTGAAAAACCAGAAACTGTCCGATGACGCGTTTTTTGCCGAACGCAAGGAAGTGCTCGCGCAATGGCCGACCGGCAAAGCGGTCGATCTGGACGAGTCCGTCGCCTACCAGAAATCCATTCCGGCCGAAAAACGCTTCGGCGACAAGCTGCAAAAAGCGCAGGAGCAAGGCCTTACCCTTACACAGCCGAGAGCCGGCGTGGCCATGTACCAGGAGCACATCAAGCTCTTAAGCTACCTGGAAACAGAAGGAGAAGCCGATCTGCTCCCCAGCACCATCGACAGCTATACCCGCCTCAACCGCTATCAGGAAGCGGAAGTGGGCATCGAAAAAAGCAAGGAAAGCGGCCGCTCCATGCTCAACGGCTTTCCGGCCGTGAACTACGGGGTGAACATCTGCCGTATGGTCACCTCCGCGCTGAAAAACCCTGTCCAGGTCAGGCACGGAACCCCGGACGCGCGCCTGCTGACGGAAATCGCCGTGGCGGGCGGCTTCACCTCCTACGAGGGGGGAGGCATCTCCTACAATATCCCGTATTCCAAATCCCATACTCTTGAAAAAACTATCGCCCACTGGCAGTACACCGACAGGCTCATCGGCCTGTATGAAGAAGCGGGCGTTTCCATCAACCGCGAACCCTTCGGCCCGCTTACCGGCACCCTGGTGCCTCCCTGCATCTCCAACGCCGTGGCGGTGTATGAAGCCCTGCTCGCGGCCACTCAAGGCGTCAAGGATATCACCG
>JAIRVN010000042.1 GCA_031253875.1 Deltaproteobacteria bacterium
CCTTTGTCAGGGAGTTGTTGATGAGTTTTTCGTGCTGCGCGGCGTCAAGCTTCGACTGCAACAAAGCTTCGGCAGCGGCCACGATCTCCTCCGCCAGGGCGGCGCGCAGTTGTTCCACCGCCGCTTTGCCTTCATTTTCCGCCGCGCGCAGCGCCTGCTCGCGGACTTGTTCAGCCTGTTTGTGCGCTTCGGCCAGGATGGCCGCCTTGAGCTGTTCGGCCTGTGCTTTGCTTTCCGCCAAAATGGCCTGGCGTTCGGCGTCCAGGTTGGCGATACGTTCCTTGATCTCCGCAAGGTGAAGTTCGGCTTCTATTTTTCTGGATTCCAGAGTTTCCAGTTCCGTGCGGATGCCGTCGCGGCGGCCGGTGAAGAAGGCCTTGGCCTTGGCGCCGACAAGCTTGTACAGAAGACCGACAAACACAGCTATGTTGAGCAAGCGCCAAGCAAAGTTCAATGTAGGCGACTGCTCTCCTTCGCCCTGCCCGCCGGACGCAAAGGCGACGACCGCAGTGAGGAGCGCCAGGGCTACAGCTATTCCGATGGTTTTATATCTGCTCAATGTCTACCCCCTTGATTCTCGCGCCATAGAATGGCGTTGCAAGACGAAATATTTTCTTTCAGCCGAGCATTCTGCTTACGGCTTTGGCTGCCAGAGGTTTGACCTGCGCTTCCAGGGCGGTCCGAGCGTTCTGTATTTCCCGCAGCAGGGATTCTTTCGCCTGGGCGAGTTGCGCCTGGGCGCGTTTGTTCGCTTCCGCCACAAGGGTCTGCTGTTCGCGCAGGGCATCCTCGCGGGCGCTGGCGCGCGACAGCGCGGCTTCCTGGCGGGCCCGGCCCAAGCTGCCCTGGTACTCGGCAAGCTGCGCATCCGCAGCGCCGGCGAAAGCTTCGGCCGAGGCCAGCATGTCGCCCATTTTCGCCCTGCGCTGCTTGATGATATCCCTGACAGGACGGATAAGCAGGTAATTCAGGACAACGACGGCGATAAAAAAGTTCACCACCTGGATAATGGCAGTGATGTTGAAATCAAGCATTCCGTCCTCCCGCGTTGTGAATTTTTGGGCAAGCTGCCCTCGCAGACATACCCCAGAGGAAAGGTTATGTCAAAGGGTATGTGGCAAAGAAACGAGTACTCTCCGCGAGAGCTTATTCCATACCCCGGGAATTGCCCTGCATAAAGATCTGGCCGTCTATCTGACCGCCTTCCTCCATGATCAGCGCGGGAGTGCGGACAGTGCCCTGCAGCACGCCTGTTTTATGGATGGTGACACGCCGCTTGGCCTGCACTTCGCCGGTAAAGCGTCCGGAAAGCAGTAAATCCCCGACGTTGAGCGCGCCTTCAATCTCCGCGTCCTTGCCCACGATCAGCGCCCCGTCCGAAAGCACTTCTCCGGAGTAGGAACCGTCAATGCGCACCGCGCCCTGAAAGGAAAGCCGTCCCTGGTATACCGTTCCGGCTCCGAGAAAGGCGTTGATTTCTTCTTTGCTCATGCGGCGTTCTCCAATTTGGCATTAAGTACAAAGGACGAAAATGCTCTCGGGCGATCAGCCTTTGAACATGAAGCGTCTCATGGATACATTCAACACAATGCCCACCAGGGCGAAGTTGATCAGCGTGGCGCTGCCGCCGTAGCTTATAAAGGGCAGGGGTATCCCTACCACAGGCATCAGGCCTATGACCATACCCATATTTATCAAAATCTGCCAGAAAAAATACAGGAAGACCCCAGCGGCAAGCATGCTGCCGAAACGATCCTTGGCCTCCACAACGGTATTGAAGATGGTCAGCAAAAACAGGCAGAACAGTATCAGCAGCGCAACACAGCCCACAAAACCCCATTCCTCGCCATACACGGCCATGGCGAAATCCGAATGTTTTTCCGGCAGAAAACGCAACTGGCTCTGAGTGCCGCCCAGAAAGCCCTTGCCCCAGGTCTGTCCCGAGCCGATGGCTATTTGGGACTGAATGATATGATAGCCGGCGCCCCGAGGATCATTTGACGGATCAAGAAAGGTCAGGATGCGCTGGCGCTGGTAGTCTTTCATGCCGAACCAGAGCAGGGGCAGCATGCAGGGCAGGGCCACAAAGCATGTTTTCAGGACGCCGGGTTTGAGACCGTGGAAAAGGATCATCCCGCCGAGCAGCAGAAGCAGGTTCAGCGTTGTGCCCAGATCCGGCTGCACCAGAATAAAGGCCGCCGGAACAAGGCCGACCAGCAGGATGCGGAGAAATTCGCCCCAGCCCAGAGGCAGTCCGTCGCGGGAAAGCAGGCGCGCGCCCAGAATGAGCACCGTGAGCTTGGCCAGTTCGGCAGGCTGAAAGTTGAGCACGCCCAAGGACAGCCAGCGCTTGGCCCCGTTGACGGTAACGCCGATGAGAGGTACCGCCGCCAGCAGAATAAGCGTGACGAACAGCAGGGGCCAGGCAAGATTGCGCAGTTGGCGGTAGTCGAAGGTGATGGTCAGCAGCATGGCCGCAAGACCGAGCAGGCCCCAGATCATCTGGCGTTGATAGAAGGAAGAAACCGTAATTCCGTCTTCCAGCCGCATGCCGCTTGCAGAATAGAGATTGCCCACTCCGGTAAGAAAGAGCAGCAGCGCGCAGCCGAGCAGCGCCCAATTCATGTGGGTGAAAAGACGGCGGTCGATCAGGCTCATCGTTGCCCCGCAGCCGCTGTTGCCAGCGGACCGAACAGATGTTCGTAGATCTTTTTGACGACAGGGCCGGCCACGGCACCTCCGCCGCCGCCATGTTCCACCATTGCCACCACAACATAGCGCTTGCCCGCCTTTTCGCCATAGCTGGCGATCCAGGCATGATCGCGCTGTTCATACGCCATTTCGTGCGTTTTAAGACGCCTGTCGCCGCTGGCGAACTTCAGTTTCACCACCTGAGCCGTGCCGGTTTTGCCGCCCATGACGGCATCCGTTCGCTGGAGCACTGTAGCGGTACCGCCTTCCACGGTGCGGCGCATACTTTCCATAATAACTCTTCGCGCCTCCGGACTCCCCGGCACGTCGCGGCGCACCTGCACGGGGTCCTCCGACAGCAGCAAAGGCTTGAGCAGCTTGCCGCCGTTCATAAGCGAGGAAACAAAGCTCGCAAACTGCACCGGAGTGACCAGGGTCGAACCCTGGCCGATGGATACGTTCAGGGTTTCCCCACGCACCCAAGGCTGCCTGAAACGGCGCGCTTTCCAGGCTTTGGAAGGCACAAGACCCCTGTTTTCGTGCGGCAGGTCTATGCCAGTAAGCTC